>JAHJRK010000431.1 GCA_018830925.1 Pseudomonadota bacterium | reverse complement strand
TTCGGGTTCACCAAGCCTGCAGATATCGCTTCCCGAATCAATATCAGGCTGCCCGATGATGCCTGTCCGGAATCCCTCTTTTATAAGCATCTTTCCTATGACCGATACTCCCACAAAAGGGCTGTCGATGTAGCTGTCTCCAGTTACAAGAATAACATCGAGTGAGTCCCAGCCGAGTTTTTTGACTTCCTCTTTTGTTGTCGGGATAAACATGTAAATTATATTCCTGGTTTCAAGTTGCAGGTTGCTGGTTTCAAGTAAATCAAAAATCCGAATATCCCGCCAAACTGATTGGCGGGCCTTTGGCGGACATCGAATATCGAATATCGACTCACGCCTTTCCCCTTTAGGCTTTTTGTATCATACCTGCTTTGCATATTAAAATCAATAATATAGAAAAGCTTCATAGAACAGATTTCAGAAATGGGAACCAAAATGCCATGCATATTGATTTTATTCTGCATATTTGCTATTGTCACCGGAAAATAAATAGTCAATATGCAGAAGGCGAAAGGCGTAAGCCGAAGTTCGAAATTCGATGTCCGATATTCGGTAGTAAATAGCGGAAGGAAATAGGCAGCAGGTAAAAGTAAAAAGCGAATTATGTTCGGAGGCTGATATAATATGCCCCAGTGTGTTTTACTGAACGCGGATTACACATTCCTTAATCTTGTAAACTGGAGAAGGGCGGTCTGTCTTCTTTCCAAGGGAAAGGTTGAGGTTATTTCGTATTCCGAGACTTTTATCAAAACTTCCGGCGGCGCCCTGATGAAAATCCCTGCCGTCATGAAGCTGATAAAACTCATCAGGACTATCTTCAGAAACAGGGTCCCTTTCAGCAAGAAAAATGTTCTCATAAGGGACGGGTTCAAATGCGCTTATTGCGGTTCTGAGAAGGAGAAGCTGACGATCGACCATATTGTGCCAAGATCAAGAGGCGGGGAGACTACTTTCGAAAACTGTGTAGCCGCCTGCAGAGCCTGCAATAATCACAAGGGATCGAGAACACCGCGGGAAATTCGGAAGCATCTCAAGGTAAAACCTTATCAGCCGACAATCTCCGAGTTTATAAGGCTTAAGATTCAAAAGCTCGGTATAAATAATGTCTTAAAAGATCTAGGTATATTCTGATTTCATAAAAGGTTGTGAACGGGAAAAAGGAGGATAAAATGGCAAAAGCAATGGACAGAAAAAAAGAGCAAAAAAAGAAGCCGGCTAAATCAGTAAAGGAAAAAAGGCAGGAGAAGAAGGATAAGAAAAAGGAAAAATAGGATGATTTCGCCAGGGGCGAAAAAAATAAAGGGTTACGGCAGATAATATGCTGTAACCCTTTTGATTTTACATCACTGGTACGCCCGGAAGGATTCTAAGCAGCGACCTTTGAGTTTTAAAACTTCTCAATATACAAAAAAAGTCCCACACTAAATTATTCCGCTCACAGCAGGTATTTTCGGTGTTCATCGAGTAGTGATGATATCTCAGATTCTGTTGAGCCTTATCCATAAGTTTGATTTATGAATCGGGTGTAACTTGTCTCTTGATTTCCACAGCAACAATCAATATCATTAAAACATTGATAATACGACAATATATGGAAATAATTTCCATCGTATACAGGCAATAGATTGAAAGTTTTCAGTTTGTTACCAATGTTATATTTTTCGAAAGAAATGAATTTATGGAATCAAAATTAAGTGTTAGTGCAAAACGTGTGCAGGATTTTCTTTTTGCGAAGGGATTCTCTTTTGAAGTTAAGGAGCTACCCGGTTTAACCAGGACTGCGCAGGAGGCCGCTGATAGCATCGGGTGCGCAGTAGCTCAAATAGCTAAATCTCTCGTGTTTAGCGACAAGGACACCGGCCTTCCGATTCTTGTCATTGCATCAGGGGCAAATCGGGTAGATTTAGCGAAAATCGAAAAAACTACGGGCCTGAAACTCGGCAAAGCGGATGGAAAGTATGTGAAAGAAAGAGTCGGATATGCAATCGGTGGGGTTCCACCAGTAGGCCATAATGAATCTCTGGAAACCATCTTAGATATAGACCTGAAGAAATATGAAGTGATTTGGGCTGCTGCCGGCACCCCGTTTGCGGTTTTTCAACTTAAGCCTGCTGAGCTTGAATCACTCACAAACGGAAGGTGGATTGATTTGTCAGAATAAAAATAACAATCATTTGACCATCGCACTGTGTAAGAGCATCACACCAAAAGGAGGGCAGTGATATGATAATACAGAAGACTTTATGGATGATTGCAGTTGTTGCGATTTTTACGCTCGTATCATGCGCGACTGCGGGAAAACAGTTTGACCGGACGCATATAAGCGATATCAAGACCGGTGTGCAGGATAAAAATCAGATCCGCAGCTGGTTCGGTTCGCCAAACCAGTCGCAGTCGATCACGGGCAGTCCGGCAGGGTGCGTGGAGCAGTGGATTTACGTTCACGCTTACGCATCCTTTGGTGGAGCTAAAACGAAATCCGCAACCCTTGTCGTGGATTTCGACAGGAACGGGAAGGTGTGCGCCCACGCGTACGTAGAGCAATGATACGTGGATAAAACGAACTGCGCCGGGAGATCCACTGTGCTCCGGGAGGCTCCGGCGCGGTTTTTTATTCTTCTCGAAATAAGGTATGCGCGATATTGTGAAAATTGGTTATTTTGAACCGAAACAGCTTTATATCCTTGGCTTATCAAGGGAAAGCATCTCCTCTGTTAATTTATTTCTTGATTTCCATGGTAATGATCAATATCGTTAACACATTGAAAATAATTGTATTATCTTTATGTTCTATTTATTAACGATGTTGGCCAAATAAGGGTTTGAGGGGGGTTATCAGATGTTCCGTATTCGTCGCATATTCGATGATGTCGTTCCGGCGAATCGACATGCTCTGGAACAGGTTAGCGTAATTCTGCGTTCGCAGTTCGAGTTGTTTGATCGCCATAAAATCGACCGCATACCCGAATTGCTCCGGCATCCTTTGAAATACCGCTTTCGTTCGATTCTCTATGTAGCCGAAGACCATCGATCCACCGTCCGCGGTTTGGCATTGCTTGATTACGATGCGGATCTGAAATTCTGCTACCTCGACTACCTCGCCAGCAACAGGAGATTGGCAGGACGTGGCGTGGGCGGAGCTCTCTACGCCCGGGTTCGAAGTGAGGCCCTGTCTCTTGGTGTCGCAGGTGTGTTCTTTGAATGCTTGCCTGACGACCCGAAGCTTTGCCTCAATCCGGATGTTCTTAAACAGAACAGGGCGCGATTGAAGTTCTACGAGGCCTATGGGGCGCGTCCTATTGTGAACACTGCCTACGAAACGCCGGTTCGCCAGGGAACGGACAACCCTCCCTACTTGATATTTGATGACTTGGCGCAAAACCGCGTACTGCGCAGAAGCTACCTGAAACGGGTGATTGCCTGCATTCTCGAACGGAAGTACAAGGACATTTGTAACCCGGCCTATGTCCAAATGGTGTTAGAGTCCGTGCGCGATGATCCCGTTCGACTCAGGCCGCCACGCTACGCTGTGGCTCAGACAGTGGAGAAAAAAAATGCGGCCATTGCCGCAAATCTCGCCAAGATCGCTCTTGTGGTGACGGACCAACACGAGATCCACCATGTGAAAGAGCGCGGGTACGTTGAGTCGCCTGTACGAATCCGGTCGATACAACATGCCCTGGAGCCGACAGGAGTCTTTGATTCCGTGTCG
>JAHJRK010000430.1 GCA_018830925.1 Pseudomonadota bacterium | reverse complement strand
CGCGAACACCTCCCTGTCGATCCCGCTTCTTAAATGCCATTCGGGCTTTTTAAAACCGACTATGCACCCGAAAAGGTTTTTTACTCCAAGGGTAAGAAACATCTGGGCATGGGTTTTGAGCTTTGCGATATTTATGACTGCGTCCGCCTCAAGGGCATCCTTTGCAATCTCGATAAATCCGAATGGCTCCCCGATATCGATTTTTACGGATCTCTTGAATTCTGTAAATTCAACATCGAGCCCTTCAAAGGCCTTTCTGTATCCGCCGTCTCTCAATATTTTCGCGAAGAGGCCTATGGCTGGACTGTCCGATATCTTAACGGTTCCGCCTTTTTCAAGCACATATTCCGCCGCCGCTTTAACCACCAGAGGATGAGTGATAACCGCGGCTTCAGGTTTTGCGGGCAAAAGCAGGTTCGGTTTGATAAGAACCCGCATTCCTTTTACAATCGAAGCACCGCAGGCGGAATCGATCATCTCGAAGATGAGAGGCCTTAAAATGGTGTAATCATATTCCGCTTTTCTGAAAATAACTTTATCCACATCTACTCCCTTAATAATTCCTTTCTTGCGAAAATAGATATTCAAATATATTATGGCTTCGCAAAAAACAAGTGGAACGGGATAAATCGGATTCTTGCCGGAGTTTATCCCAAAGCTTTTGAGACAGGATTAACAGGATTGACAGAATTTTGCCTGCCCGCCTGCGGCGAGGAAGTCGAATATCGAATATCGGACATCGAATGTCGAAAGGCGTGAGTCGTGAGGCATAAGGATTGTTTCAGACCGCTCTTCCGGAGCGGCCTGATGCAGTTGATCCGTCAAATCATGTAAATCCTGTCAGATAAGTTTTTTATTAGCGAGGAACCTATTAAATAGTATGAAACAGGCAGAAAACTTCAAAACCCCAAGACTGGGATATATATATGTAATGATAGCGGCTTTACTCTGGGCAGTATCCGGCTCATCCGCAAAGTTTTTATTCAATTCGGGAGTAACGCCTTTTCAGCTTGTGCAGCTCCGCCTCACGATTTCGTCCGTAATGCTTTTTCTGGTGCTATTTATCTGGCGCCGCAACCTCATGAGGATAATGCCGGGCGATTATTTTTACTTCATATTCTTCGGTGCTGTTGTTATGGCCGCTGTACAGTTCTCATACCTTTTTGCAATCAGCAAAATAAATGTTGCCGCGGCCATTCTTCTCCAGTACCTCGCCCCGGCCTTTATCGCCATATATTCATTTATCTTCGCAAAGGAAAAGCCGGGTCTCATAACCATATTATCTATTGCAGGCGCCATAACAGGCTGTTACTTCGTAGTCGGAGCCTATAATCTCAATCTCTTCTCCTTGAACAAAACTGGAATAATTTCAGGCATTATTTCCGCCATAGCCTTTGCATGGTATTCGATTCAAGGTGAATACGGAATGCGAAAGTACGACCCATTGACCGTTATTTTTTTCTCGCTTTTTTTCGGCGCGGTAACATGGAATATCCTGCATCCGCCTCTGGAATCCTTTTTCCATGCCCGTTCATCGATCCAATGGGGATTGATTCTTTATATCGGAGTCTTTGGAACAGTAGTTCCTTTCAGTTTTTATTTTCAAGGAATAAATCTGATCCGCTCAACGCGCGCCAGCATAACCGGAACCCTTGAACCGATAACAGCCGCCGCCATTTCATACTTATTTTTAAATGAAATTCTTGAACCCTTGCAGATGGCAGGCGGCATAATGGTGATCGCATCAATAATTCTGCTGCAATTCAAGGTGGAATATGATGATAAGTCACCAAGCCTTATCAGGGCAAAAAACCTTGAAAAATCAGACAAGTAATTTATCACTTTTAAAACGCATCAAACGGAACGTAACCGGACGTGAAAAAGAGTTTTTTGCCGCAACATCTCCCGGACTCGAATCTATTTGCCTTAATGAATTCAAAGCAGATGAGCTCAAAACAATCGCCGAAACAGGCAAAGAGTTCATCGAAACGAAAGGGGGAGTGCAATTTACGGGGCGGATAACGGACTGCTTTTCCGCGAACCTGAATCTTCGCACTGCAAACAGGATTCTGATGCGGATCGGGGAATTCAAGGTCACAAATTTCATGCAGCTTGAAAAGAAGCTTTCTGATTTTCCCTGGGAGCTTTATCTTCCCGCGGATTCAAGGCCCGGAATAATCACGTCGACCAAACAGTCCCGCCTCTATCATAAAGACGCGATTGCAGAAATATTTGCCGCGAGCATCGAAAAAAGATTCGCGTCAAACGGCATCAAGGATTCGGCAAAGGTTGATTCAACAGATCAAGAGGTTTTTGTCCGCGCGGAAAATGACAGGTTTGTTATTTCTCTCGACAGCAGCGGGGAACTGCTTTACAGACGCGGAATTAAAACCCACAGATCAACTGCTCCGTTAAGAGAAACAACGGCAGCAGCCATACTTAAGATTTCCGGATACGACGGAAGCGAGCCTCTGATAGATCCCATGTGCGGGTCCGGCACTTTTTCCCTTGAAGCCGCAATGATTTCACAAAATATTCCGGCTGGCTGGTTCCGGAACTTTGCATTCATGAACTGGCCGTGCTTCGGGCCCCAGAGATGGGCATACATAAAAAGAAAAGCGGAATCAGGTATAAATCAGGCCTCATCAGCTCATATTTTTGCATCCGACATCGATTCTAAAGCCTGCGATTTACTTGTATCCTGCAAAAACAGATATGATATGTTGAAAACGGTTGAGGTGGAACAAAAAGATTTTTTTGATCTCTCGCCTTCCGCTTTGACAAAAGATAGAGGCCTCGTCGTTATCAATCCGCCGTACGGGCACAGGATGGGAAGCAGATCTGAAAGCGTTAAACTGTTTTGCGCCGTATGCGAAAAGCTTAAAAAGGATTATTCAGGCTGGAAAGCCGCCCT
>JAHJRK010000429.1 GCA_018830925.1 Pseudomonadota bacterium | reverse complement strand
GGGAGCCCATAAAATAAACAACACGCTTGGCCAGGCCCTTCTCGCAAGATGGATGGGGAAAAAGAAGGTAATCGCCGAGACAGGAGCGGGACAGCACGGAGTAGCAACTGCCACGGCAGCGGCTCTTTTCGGAATGGAATGCCGCATATTCATGGGAACCGAAGATATAAAAAGGCAAGCTCCAAATGTTTTACGCATGGAACTTCTTGGAGCAAAGGTCGTACCTGTTGAGTCCGGAACAGGCACCTTGAAGGATGCCATGAATGAAGCCCTGCGCTTCTGGGTAGGTGCCGTCACAGATACCTTTTACATAATAGGTTCCGTCGCGGGACCGCATCCGTATCCTTTGATGGTGCGTGATTTCCAGAAAATCATAGGAATCGAGGCAAGAAAGCAGATTATAGATTTAACCGGCCGCCTTCCGGACCTTCTTATCGCATGCGTGGGAGGAGGAAGCAATGCGATGGGGCTTTTCTATCCTTTCATGGACGACCCTGTTGCGATGACCGGAGTCGAGGCAGCGGGAAAGGGCATATCATCCGGCAAACACGCCGCGACTCTCGGAGCAGGCTCCGTAGGCGTGCTTCACGGCTCGAAATCATATGTTCTCCAGGACAAAGAGGGACAGCTACTTGAAGCCCATTCGATATCAGCAGGACTCGACTATCCGGGTGTCGGTCCCGAGCACTCGCTTTTGAAAGATTTAAAGAGAGCTGAATATGTGTCGATTGATGACGACCAGGCGCTTTTCGCCTTTAAAACGATCTGCAGACTGGAAGGAATAATACCCGCTCTCGAGAGTTCCCATGCAGTTGCATACGCAATGGAGCAGGCCTCCCGGATGAAGAAGGAAAACATTATAATCGTCAACCTTTCCGGAAGAGGCGACAAGGATCTCGGGATTGTTTCGTCGCATGTGAATAAAAAAAGTGAATAGTGAATGTTGAATAGTGGATCGTAGATCGTGAATCGTGAATCGAACAATGAACCACGATCCACGATATTCGATATTCGATAAAGGGAGAACATATAAACAATGAAAGCAAATAGAATTGAAAAAACTTTCGCCGACTTGAAACAAAAAAATGAAAAAGCGCTTGTTGGATTTCTTTCCGCCGGCGACCCGGATATAAAAACATCGCTTAAAATAATTGAATCGATGTGCAGGGCAGGACTCGACATTATGGAGCTTGGAATTCCGTTTTCGGATCCCACTGCTGACGGGCCTGTAATCCAGAGATCATCCGCGCGGGCTCTCAAAAACGGCGTGAACATAGCGGCAGTTCTTGAAATGACGCGCAGTATAAGGGGCTTTTCCGATATCCCAATAATCCTTTTCACCTACTACAATCCGATCCATTCCTATGGCGCAGAAGCGTTTTACAATGACGCCCTGTCGGCGGATGCGGACGGAGCTCTTGTGGTGGATCTTCCGCCAGAAGAATCGGATGAAATGACCTCGAAGTGGCCGGGAAACGAGCTTGCGCTCATCCGCCTTGTGGCTCCGACAACTCCTCATGAAAGGATGAAAAAAATCGCCTCGTCGGCTTCGGGATTCATATATCTTGTTTCAAAAACAGGCGTAACCGGAAGCAACGGATTGAATACGGATGATATCGCCGTTCATGCAAAGCTTCTCCGCTCGGCCACAAAGCTTCCGATATGCGTCGGCTTCGGAATCAGCACGCCTGAAGATGTGAAAAGGATAGCGCCTCACGCGGACGGGATAGTTATTGGAAGCGCTTTTGAGCGCATAATCGAAGAGAATCCCGGAAACCCCCGCATAAATGAAATTCTGGGAGAAGAGGTAAGCAGGCTTAAAAAAGCAACCAGGATAAAGCTGTGACACAAAAACTTATCTGACAGGATTTACAGGATTTGACGGATCAACTGCATCAGCCTGCTCCGGAAGAGCGGTCTGAAACACGCATCCACTTCGCGGAACCTGGTAAGCGCAACCAATCACTTTGTGGGTTACGTCTTCTTTGTCCACCGGATTGCCCTCCTCGCCGCAGGCGATGATTTATTGCCTGACCCGCCTCAGGCGGGCAGGTAACATCCTGTCCATCCTGTTAATCCTGTCTAAAAACCTTGGTGAACCGAAACAGCGAAGAGCCACTCTTATTAACTTCAGTCTTTTGCCTCCTTACTGTTCACTGATCACTATCTTTTTTCACTTCTTCCACCCGCCGATAAGGTGCATGTGAAGATGGAATATGACCTGACCTCCTCCTTTTTCAACATTGAAAAGGAGTTTATAGCCGGATTGTGAAATACCCTCTTTTTCGGCCATCATCTTTCCGGCCATTATCATATCCGATACAATTTTTGCATCTTCTCCGGTAAGGTCGTTTACACTTCTGATATGCCTTGTCGGAACAATCAGAATATGAACCGGCGCGTGGGGGTTTATGTCTCTGAAAACGACGAGGTCGTCATTCTTATAAAGGAATGTGCTCGGAATCTCTCCTTTTACAATCTTGCAGAAAATACAGTCTTTTTCCATCCCGGTCTCCTCCGTTATTAAACAGTGATATCAGCAGATTATTTGATAACGATTTATCCCGAACCATCCTTTTTGTCAAGCTGCTTGTCCGGCTCTTACATTGCCGCATTGAACTCTTCTCTGTATCTTGCAACTCCGCCGAACTTCCGCAGGAGATTACCATCGAATACTGCAATCATGAATGCCTCATCCGGAACCCCTTACCATTGGCTCTTAAGATTGTGCCTGGAAGCCGGTTCAAAACCGAATCGCGGATAGTATTCCGGATGTCCCAGAACAACAACAAACGGGCAACCCTGCTCTTTCAGAAGTTCAAGCCCTCTTTTTATAAGCTTTGTGCCTATTCCCTGCCGCTGGCGCTCCGGCATAACAGCCATCGGAGCCAACCCCATTCCCTGAAGTTTTCGCTCTGACTCTTCGATAACAACCGGAGTAAAAAGAATGTGCCCCACTATGATTTTGCCATCCTCAGCTACCAACGATATAAAATCGGGGCAGGCTTGCCGCAGCTTATCAACGATGTCGGCTTCCACGGGCTGTTCAAATGCC
>JAHJRK010000428.1 GCA_018830925.1 Pseudomonadota bacterium | reverse complement strand
GGATTGCCATAAGCTGGATCGTATTGTAACCGGCGGAGATGATACGGGGCAGTATTTTGTCAGTGAATTCCCTGTAAGAACCTGTTTTTCCATCTTCCTGCGCCATTCCAACATGTGCTTCATAGATAAACAAAGCATCCCTGGGGCGTGTAAAGTCGATACAGCGCCATTTGTAGGAAAACGGAGGGAACCAGACCTGGGCGTTGAAAATCAGTGTTTGCGGGTCCTGGACAACCCGCTTTGCATAAACAGGGATACGGTCGCCTTCTCCGCCGGACCAGCGGAGCCGGAGCCTGTAAAGGTCGCCGTGTTTTAAAGCGTCAGGGGGGAGAACGATTTCCCAGACCCCTTCCTCGTTTATTTTTTTTAATGAAAATCCGGATTTCTCCTGCCAGCCGGTCATCTCCCCGATCAGGTATATTGAAGCGGCATTCGGGGCCCATTCCCTGAAAATCCACCTGTTTTCCGAAAAATGAAGACCGTAATAATTATGTCCCGAAGCAAAAGCCGCAAGGTTTTTACTATCCCTTGTAAGGACGGCCTCTCTTTCGGATATATTCTTTGTCCTGTTTAAAACGGCGGTTTTGAACGGCTTCAGGAAGGGATCGCTTTCATAAAACATTTGTATATTCTCCGGATTTGCTTTCAATAGGCAGCCTCCATGAAAAAGTATTTATCAAGTGTTTATCAGAGGGCGCTGCAGCATCTTTTCATAAAGATTTATATACTGGCGCGCCGTAACGGAATGATTAAAATTTGCAAGACTCTCAACCATGATTCTTTTTATCTGTTTTTGTTTTACCTTCTGCGGCATATTGTAAAAAGCCATTGCCTGGTGGATTGCCCAGAGAAGGCCCTGAGCATCAAAAAATTTGAAAAGAAACCCGTTTCCAGCATTTTTTTCCGGATCAATCTCTGTTATCGTATCATGCAGGCCACCCGTATCGTGTGCAACAGGCAGGGAGCCGTAAATCGGCCCTATCATCTGCGGCAGGCCGCAGGGTTCAAAGCGCGAGGGCATAAGCACGAAATCCGAGGCGGCATACGCCAAGCGTTCAAGTTTTTCATCAAAATCGCACACGGCTACACGGTTGTGAAACCGGTGAAAATCAACGATGTTTTTAAAATGTTGCTGATATTCCCCGTTTGCAACAAAAACCATCTGAAGATTCCTGTGCCAGTACGAAGAGACAACCGTATAAAGAATTTCCGCAAGAAGCTGCGATCCTTTTTGTATCGAGTCAAGCCTTGAAGGCCAGAAAAACATCGGAGCCGTATCATCCTGCTCAAGCCCTATTTTTTTCTGAAAGGCGCGTTTGTTTTCAAGCTTTCCTCGAACAAAATCATTTTCGGAAAATCTGCGTGGAAGCTCGCTGTCTGTGGATGGATTGAAAGACGAATCAGGGGCATTCAGTATTCCTGCAGCGCACCCGGCATACCATTTGTTTGATAACTCCTGTTTCAGGTGTGGTTCGACAAAAGCATGTTTTCCTTCGATTATCTCTGCAAGAAAGGTCGGACTGACTGTATTAACAAAATGGGATGCAAAGATCCCGCTGGTCAGAAGATCGATCTGATTTGATTCGCGTGTTCCCCAGTAATCGTAGGCCATGAGTTCGTAGTAAAGGTTCTGCCAGAAAGAGGCTGCATCAATGCCTGCATCCTCAATATTCGACAGAAAAGTTTTCTTTGTATGGATGTTATGAATTGTAAACAAACAGGGTATGCCGAGTTTTCTCGACACGGCGGGTATCAGTCCGGTCATCCAGTCGTTGCAATGGATGAGATCGGGCCTTACGCGGGGTATGATGTTGTTTATAACCTCGCGCTGAAAGGAAAGGGCTATTTTCATGTTTTCCCAGCCGTAGTTGGAATAAACATGATTCAGGTAATAAAAAACCCTGTCTTCAGCCAAATGGATTCTTTCATCCGGCATTTTGCGGCGTATTAACCCCAGCTCTTTACCGAATATATGCGCCAGCTGTGCGCTGAATATTTCCCTGTAATCGGGCAGGGCGACATGAACATCTGCGCCCTGGTCAAAAAGAGCACTTATCAGTGCTGCAGAAACATCGGCAAGCCCCCCGGCTTTTGCAGTGAGATAGTTTGCAATATTCCCCATCCCTTCCGGAAGGTAGGTAACTTCAGGCGTTACAATAAGTATCCTCGGATTTTTTTTCGGGTCATCATTATTCATGGACATTTCCTTGCCGGAATTTAAAAATTTGTTTGAAGCTCCCCGCTGCAAGCTACTGGGAATCTTCGACCGTAGGGAATAGGGTCTGTTTTTTAAGTCGCTCGCTGTTTAGGTTCAATTCAGGCCCAGGTCAATAATTCCGGGGTGTTTTTTATCCAATCGTCGCCATTTGGTATCGCTCTTGCTGTAAAGCCGAATCTTCCGGAGTTGTCACATATTATATCACATTCGTAAAGGTACCGTCCATCCCCACGGTTTTCCTGAACTGTCATGGGTTCCGCTTTTCCCTCTGTAACCGAATCAACGGATTTCATCCGGCCGAAGTAAAGCTGTATTTCAACTTCTTCCGGTTTTATTTCTCCTAGATAGACTTCAGTAGTGACTTTAAAAGTATCTCCCGCCCTGAAGGGGCCGGCTTTTTTTCTTACGGGATTTTCCAGTTTTATATGTTTCCATAAAGAGCGAAGCCTCTCGTGTTGCAGAGCAAGGGTTTTTGCTTCCGTGGCATTATCCGATAAAAGCTCCTGCAATCGTTTTGCGGAAGGGATATAAAACATCTTGTTGTAATTTGATACCATGACATGGCTGCAGAAGTTTTTCATAGACATTTTCATCGATTCTTTCATCTTATACAACCATCTCTGAGGAGAATCTCCGTTTTTTCTGTCGTAAAAGCAGGGTATGACTTCATCAGTAAGAACATTGTAGAGCGCCTGACTTTCTATGTTATCCTGATATTCGTGATCAAAATATTCTTCGCCGTTGCCGATTCGCCAACCCCTTTCTTCCGAGAAGCCTTCGCACCACCAGCCGTCAAGTATGCTTATATTAAGCGCGCCGTTGAAGGCGGCTTTCATCCCGGATGTACCGCAGGCTTCAAAAGGACGTCTCGGCGTATTGAGCCATACATCGGCTCCCTGAACAAGGATTCTCGCTATATTGATATTATAATCTTCAAGGAAAATCACACGGTGGCGTATGTTCGGCTTTTGGGCAAATTGAACGGCTTTTTTTATAAGATCCTTTCCTTCCTGGTCTTTTGGATGGGCTTTTCCTGCAAAAATTATCTGGACCGGATGTGTTTTTGATGTCAGAATTGCTTCAAGGCGGTCAGGATCCATAAATAAAAGATGCGACCTT
>JAHJRK010000063.1 GCA_018830925.1 Pseudomonadota bacterium | reverse complement strand
GGTCATACCAGGAAAGACGCTCAAACATACGTATCAAAGCTTTCGCCTGATCAAAGCTTCCGATCCGAACTTTTTTCCCAATTGCAACATCAAAGAAATCGCTTGGATCAATCTGATAATCCCAGAGAATGGGCTTAAGAGTTTTCTTTATTTGTTCATGTTTCATTGAATATGAGAAAGATATGGTGATCGGAAAGCTCCGCCCGGTAAGTTACATGGCGGTTGCCGCAAACTCACCAGGGAGAATTATTTTTTAACTGTCGAAGTGCTTTATAAAACTGGAATTAACAGTGTTCATACTTTGAACACATTTGGAGGATATTGTCAAGAATAAAAAAGGTATGAGGCGAGAGGCACGAGGCGTAAGGAGTAAGGCATGAGGCGTAAGTCGAGGGGTATGAGGCGATAGTACTCTGGTTTCTGGTCTCTTGTGTCTGGTTTAAGGTCTCTGGTTTCTGGTTTCTTTGTGCCGCTGTGCCTTTATCCCTTTCTTTTAACTTTTCACTCTTCACTTTTTACTTTTCTCATTTATTTCCGGCCCTAATATAATGACGTATGCCGTTGAATGTTCCCTGCCCTATGCCTTCTACTTTCTTTATTTCGTCGATATCTTTAAACAGTATTTGGGCTTTTCTGTATTCGACTATTTTAACGGCGACAACAGGCCCGATATTCGGAAGCCTCACAAGTTCAGTAAGTTTTGCGTCATTTATATTTATGGGTTCTTTCAACTCCTTCTTCATCATTTCACTTTTGAATTTATCATAATGCTTCTCAAGGTGTTTCTTAGCCTCTTCCTTATTTTTGACGTCAATCCAAATCTCTTTATCAAAAACACCGAGCATGTATATCACCTGTTCGTTATCCAGCTTATCGCCCGAATCATGATGGGGGGAATGGCGAATCTTTTCGCCTTTCTTATTTTTCTCTATCACGGCAAAAGCTTTATCAGAGAGGAAGCGGACATCTACCTCTTTCGCGTCTTTGCAGTATGCGTTCACAGTAAATAAAAGGAAAAACAGGAC
This sequence comes from Pseudomonadota bacterium, assembly GCA_018830925.1. Lineage (GTDB taxonomy): Bacteria > Desulfobacterota > Desulfobacteria > Desulfobacterales > RPRI01 > RPRI01. Next base: position 3,915 of record JAHJRK010000063.1, on the reverse strand, counting down.
GGCAAACAACCGGACAGCATGAATTTTATTCTGATGAATGATCATTTCGCCCTCCACGAGACCTTTGCATAACACCCCCTTTTGCCCGATTATTATAAAGATTTGGTTTCCGGGTCTCTGGTTTGTTGTTTCTGGTTTTTCTCTTTTAACCAGGAACCAGGAACTATAAACCAAAAACCCAAGTCTTTATTATCGCCTTCCTTGTACTTGGCCAAAATTGGACATTCTTCAAAGTCTCTAAATTGGTGCAGGATTTTTTTGTTCGAAGATCCGTACTCCCTTTTTCACGGGAGTCATAAGTAGAGCGTGAAATCGTCAGGGTTTGTCACCGATAATGATCATATCTTTGTTCTGCTCAAAGATCTTGGGACCTATGCCGGACACTTTCATTATATCTTCAGGTTTTTTGAAGGGGCCTTTCTTTTCCCTGAAATCAACTATCTTTTCCGCAACTTTAGGGCCAACCTGTTTGAGTTTTGTAAGCTCCTTCACGGTCGCTTTATTGATGTTGATCTTCACATCCTCCTTTGCAAGGGCAGAAATTCCTGAAGCTAAAACAAATGCAATCAAAACTAAAAGACCGATATACCGTTTCAAGTTTCTCATGGAGTTTCTCCTTTATTAAAGTGATTTGTGCAATAGGGGTATCATAGAGGTCCGCCCCTGACACAGTTTCTCCCTTCCTGCTTTGCTTGATAAAGATATTTGTCGGCCATATTAATAATGTTTTCCACCACCATATTATCACATGCCTCCAGAACATCAAAACCTGTAACACCGAAACTGGCAGTAATATTAATCGCCTTATCTTTATGAACAATACTGCTTTCTGAAACAGCAATTCTAAGCTTTTCCGCAAGAATCATAGCGCCTTTCAAATCGGTCTCCGGAAGCGCAAACAGAAATTCCTCACCGCCATAACGTGCGAGCCAGTCAACATTATTGCGTATTGATCCGTTTAATAATCTTACAAATTCACGGAGAACATGATCCCCTGCCTGATGACCATGGGAATCATTAACCATTTTAAAATGATCTATATCGCTAATTATGATGGATAAAGAGTGTTTATACCGGTGCGCTCTTTTAATCTCCCTTGGAAGATGTTTGCCGATATACCCCCTGTTGTAACATCCGGTAAGATGATCTGTGATTGACAGAATCCTTATCTCTTCATTGGCTTTCTTAAGAGATTTTTCGAGTTCAAGAATCCGGACGCCCGTATTGAGACGCGCCATAAGCTCGGGGTGATTTACCGGCTTGGTAAGATAATCATCAGCTCCGGCCTCAAGCCCTTTTATTATGTCTTCTTTCGAATCCTTTGTCGTGAATAGAATGATATACACATAACCGTCAATCGGAAGTTTTCTTATCGCCCTGCAAAGCTCGAGGCCGTCCATTTCCGGCATCATCCAGTCGGTAAGCACTATGGGATAAAATTTCTGATCGAATTTACGAAGAGCATCCAGACCGTTTTCAGCAGACGCTACATCGTATCCCGCCTTCGAAAGGAAGATGTTCATCATCTTTTGAATAATGGGATTGTCGTCAACTACAAGGACAGGAAAGTTAATCATGAATTATTTCAATACATGTATATTTCATAAAAATCAATAAGTATGCTTATTTTAGTTTTCACCGCTCACACAGATTTTTAATTACTTGAATATAAATTTTTATTAAAGGGGAGAGAAGGACGGGCTAAAGAAAGATCAAAAAAAATAAAGGGGCAGGTTTTTAGGGCCTAACCCCTTGATTTTGCTGGTGCCTAGGACGAGAATTGAACTCGTACAGCCACAAGGACCGAGGGATTTTAAGTCCCTTGCGTCTACCAGTTCCGCCACCCAGGCTGATTATTTTTCCAATTATATGTTATAAAATTAATTGTCAAGAACGACGGCTTCGTATTTTTGAACCATCGATGTTGTAAATAATCATCTCTTCTGATAAAAAATGACACATGAATCAAATAGAGAAAAAAAATGAAAAACCATTTCTGATACTTGCCTCGAAATCAGCCCGAAGGAGATATCTTTTAAAACAGGCCGGCCTTTCATTTTCCGTAATACCAAGCGGTTTAGATGAAAGCCTGGTCCCGGTTTCTTCTCCTGAAAAGTATGTCAGGATTCTTGCAGAATCAAAGGCTAAAGACATATCAGACGTATATCCCGAAAGCTGGGTGATAGGCGCCGATACGGTTGTGGTAATTGACGGGAAAATCCTCGGCAAACCTTCATCCCGAACGGATGCAAGGTCAATGTTAAAAAGCCTAAGCGGACAAACCCATGAGGTTTTAACCGGATACTGCATCTGCTGCGCTGCAAAAGAGAGGTTTTTTTCCGAAACGATCAGAACAGAGGTTCTCTTTAAAAATCTTTCCGAGGATGAAATCGAATGGTATATCCATACAAAAGAACCTTTCGACAAGGCCGGGGCTTACGCCATCCAGGGACTTGGTACCTTTCTTGTAAAAAGCGTAAACGGTTCGTATACAAACGTGGTCGGACTGCCCGTCTGCGAAGTGATTGAATTTTTAATAAAAGAAGGTATCCTTGGTTTCGACTCATTAAAGAGGATTAACAATGAGACCTTTGGATAACATCCCCTTTTGCCCGATAGCGCTAAAGGTTAGCGCTTACGCTTCACTCCGTGTCACTATCGTGTCTGCGTCAGGCTCAAATTTCGGCACAAAGTGAAGCAAAAGCGCTATCCTCGAAATACTATATGTATTCCTGTGGTTGCACAAAGTGAAGCGTAAGCGCTATATTATCGCCTTTCTTGTACTTGGCCAAAATTGGATGTTCTTCAAAGATCTCATAATATAATAAGGTACCCGATTGAAACATAGGATCAATGAAATATACGACCGAATCAGAAAGGCCGCATCTTCCTGCAACCGGGAAACCGAAAGCATACGCATTGTAGCCGTTACTAAAACGGTGCCTGCTGAAAGAATCAGGGAGGCTTTTGCAGAGGGAATCTCTGTAATCGGTGAAAGCTACATCAAGGAGGCAAGGGAAAAATACGACCTTATTTCCGGGATTCCAGTTTCATGGCATTTTATAGGTCATCTTCAGACAAACAAGGCAAAATATGCCGTGAAAATGTTTGATCTGATCCACTCGGTCGATTCGATCAAACTTGCAGAAGAGCTTGATATTCAAGCCAATAAAATCGGCAAGATTCAGAAAGTGCTTATCCAGGTCAACCTCGGAAAGGAAAAGACAAAATCCGGAATAAATGAAGAAGATGCTCCGGATCTTATCAATAAAATGTCATGTTTTAAAAACCTGTTTGTTAAAGGGCTTATGGTTATACCCCCTTTTTATGACGACCCTGAAAGAGTCAGGCCTTATTTTTCCGCTCTCCGCAATTTACGGGACAGTCTCAAAAGCTCCGTGGATCCATCCCTTATTAAAAATATTGCGATGGATGAGCTTTCCATGGGAATGAGCGGAGATTTTGAAACTGCCATAGAAGAAGGAGCAACTCTTATCCGGATAGGAACTGCCATTTTTGGTGAAAGAGATTGAAAATACTGCTTCATATATGCTGCGCGCCATGCTCAATATATCCTGTTAAAACCCTTCTCAGCGAAGGGTTGGGGATTTCCGGCTTCTTTTACAACAACAACATACATCCGTACACCGAATATGTAAAAAGAAGGGACGCGCTGGCTCAATATGCAAAACTTATCGGTCTTGAAGTAATTTTCCGGGATGATTATGACCTTGAAGGATTTCTCCGGGCAACGGCATTCAGGGAGGCAAACCGATGCGAATTCTGCTATTTTGAGCGCCTGAACGCAACCGCTCTTTACGCAAAAGAGGCCGGGTATGATTCTTTTACCACCACGCTTCTTTACAGCATATACCAGAAACACGATATGATAAAAGAGATCGGGGAATCGGCAGG
>JAHJRK010000427.1 GCA_018830925.1 Pseudomonadota bacterium | reverse complement strand
GCTGCCGGAAATATTTTTTTTCAGCATAAGAGCACTTTTTTCATCGAAAACAACCGCAAAATCGGGTGAAAATATCCGAATCTGTTCTGCCAGCATAATAACATTGTTTTTCGCTGCAAGCACTCTGACCCGAAACCTGTCAGGAAACATTTCGGCAATTTTCAAAGCATTGGCGCCGATTGAACCTGTCGAACCGAGTATCGATAAAGATTTCATAATTTTAAAATAATTTAGGCCGCCGATTTTCGCTGATATCCGCAGATAGACAGGCTGTTAGGCTGTAGGCTGTTAGCTAATAGTCTACAGCCCAGTCTTCAGTCTAAACTTCTGCGTTCATCTGTGTGAATCTGTGGCTGAATAGTTACATTCTGTTTCCTAAAACAGATATTCCCTGAAAAACCACGCAACCGGAGCAGCAAAAAGAAGAGCATCTATACGATCAAGGATGCCTCCGTGGCCCGGCAAAATTCCGCCCGAGTCTTTTATGCCGGCTGACCGCTTCAATTCCGATTCAAAAAGATCACCGATCTGTCCTGCAATTCCCACAGAAATAAAGAAAATGATGCTCAATCCCCATGAATATGCAGGCAGAAAAAAATATTTAAAAAGAGCCCCTGCCCCAAGGTTTGCAATCAGTCCGCCGATAGAACCTTCGATTGTTTTTCCGGGGCTCACTGCTGGACAAAGCTTGTGCTTACCAAGGAAAGAACCTGCATACAAAGCGCCTATATCTCCGGCAAATACGACTATCAGCAAAAAGTATATCCATAATATCCCCTCTTGGCCGTTTCTGATCAAAACCAGATATGAGAGAAAAAGAGGAATATAAATCAGACCCATAAGCTGTTTTGCAACAAGCCACGGGGCATCCTTATCGGATGCGAATTTCAAAAGAGAAATCATGCCTGAAACAACAAGGTTAAATGCAATTAAAACCGGCACAATATCCGAATAATTGCCATAAACAGCCAATATGATTATTAATCCGATAAGATACGATAATAAAGGGATGGAATCGGTTCTCTGCCCGTTTGCGGAATCAAGCACGATCTTGTAATATTCCCAAAGGGCAATAACCGACACAATGCTTACAACAACAGCAAACACAAAGCATCCGCCTTTGCTTATAAGCCAAATGAGAAACGGAAGAGCGGCAAGACCGGTAATCCAGCGCTTTAAATGCATGATCTGAATCCTTTAACAAGAATCAGCAAAGTATAATCAGGTGTTTAGTCTGAAGGCTGATGTCTTCAAATCATCACGTATGATTTATCCCTAATAGCCTTAGCCTATCTACCTTCAGTCTTCTGTTTATCTACCCGACATTGCCGAACCTGCGTTCGCGGCGCTGAAAATCAATAAGAATTTTAACGAACTCATCCTTTCCAAAGTCAGGCCACAATGTATCGGTTATAAAAATTTCAGTGTAAGCTATCTGCCACAGCAGAAAATTACTTATCCTCATCTCACCGCTTGTCCGGATCAGCAAATCAGGATCCGGCATGCCTCTGGTATAAAGATGATCTGCAACAATCTCGGGAGTTATTGAGTCCGGGTCCATTTTACAATCTCTTGCCTTTCCGGCAATTGCCTTCACCATATCCACTATTTCCGCTCTTCCGCCGTAACTTAAAGCAAGATTGAGAATCATTCCTTCATTTTTTTCCGTTAAATCCATTGTCCGTTTTAATGATATCCGGACATCTTCAGGCAGTTTTTCAATCTGCCCGATCGCATTCAGGCGGATATTGTTTTCAATCATCTCATTTCGTTCGGTATCAAGGAATTTTTTTAGAAGGCTCATCAGAGTGGCAACTTCTATTTCAGGCCGCTGCCAGTTTTCTGTAGAAAAAGCATAAAGGGTCAGGAGGGGAATTCCAATTTCACGGGAGGTTCTTACTATTCTCCTTACGGTTTCGGCTCCAGCCTGATGCCCCTTGATTCTGTTCATTAGACGCTTTTTGGCCCATCGCCCGTTGCCGTCCATTATTATGGCAACATGTCCGGGAAGTTTTGAAACATCAAGGTCTTCGGGAACGGGAGGAGATACGCTAGAATTCAAGGATCTCTTTCTCTTTGTCTTTATAGATATTGTCGACCTGCTTTATATGCTCATCCGTTATCTTCTGAATACGATCCTGTGCTTTGAAGGCGTCATCTTCCGATATCCCGCCGTCTTTTTTCAAGCCCTTAACAAGCTCATTTGAATCACGCCTGAGATTACGGACAGCGATTTTGCAATCTTCGCACGTTTTATTCACAACCTTGACCAGCTTTTTCCTTCTGTCTTCAGTCAGCGGCGGAATCGATATGCGGATAATTTTGCCGTCGCTTGAAGGAGTCAGGCCGAGGTCGGATTTCATTATGGCCTTTTCAATCTCTTTTATTACGGATACATCCCAGGGCTGGACGGTTATCAGCCGGCTCTCAGGAACGGAAAGAGATGCTATCTGATTAAGCGGAGTGGGAGTTCCGTAATAATCGACCCTTATGCCGTCAAGAATCGACAGGGAAGCGCGCCCGGTCCTTACTCTCTTCAATTCATTCTGAAGGGCACTTATTGACTTGCCCATACTTTCCTTTGCTTCCGCGAATACTGACTCGATCATGGGCTTCACCTCATTTACTGTGGAATAGAACTGTGCTTTTTAATCCTGCTGATCCCGTAATAAATTCCATTTTCATCACAAAGGTCACGAAGAGAACGAAGGAGAATATCCCATTCAACCGTAAATCCGTGTACCTATATCCTCACCACATACGACCTTTCTTATGTTCCCCTTTGTCTTAAGATTAAAAACCGCGAGAGGCAGATGATTATCCATTGCAAGGGAAATAGCCGTCATATCCATTACTCTAAGCTGTTTTTCAAGAACCTCCATGTATGTTACTCTTTTTAGAAGTATGGCATCCCTGTTTACGACCGGATCTGAATCATACAGTCCGTCAACCTTTGTGGCTTTAAGCAGAATCTCGGCATGAATTTCCTGCGCCCTTAAGACAGCAGCCGTATCGGTTGTAAAGTAAGGATTACCGGTCCCTGCCGCAAAAATCACGGCACGTCCTTTTTCAAGATGACGCACAGCCCTTCTGAGTATATAAGGTTCGGCGACTTCATGCATCGATATCGCAGTCTGGATACGAGTTGCAATGCCTTTTTTTTCAAGAGAATCCTGCAATGCGAGACTGTTTATTACGGTGGCAAGCATTCCCATGTGATCTGCTGAACTACGGTCCATTCCATAAGAGCTTGCTGCAATCCCGCGAAAAATATTTCCTCCGCCGACGACAATGGCTATCTGTATCCCGAGATCGAATATTGACCTGATCTCCTCGGCAACATACTTAATAACATCCGGACTGATTCCGAAACCCTGATCGCCCATCAGGGCTTCGCCGCTTAATTTCAGAAGAACTCTTTTATATTGTGGAGGTGTCAATGTTTATGATTCTCCGATCTGGAAACGCACAAAACGTTTAATGGTTATATTCTCACCTATTTTTGCGATCAGGGTGGTGAGCAAGTCGGCAACTGTAATGTTCGGGTCTCTGACATACGCCTGATTCATAAGACAGCTGTCTTTAAAAAACTTCTCAAGCTTTCCCTCAGCTATTTTTTCGATCATTTTTTCAGGTTTCCCCATTTCTCTTGCCTGGGCTCGGTATATCTCCATCTCCCTTTGGATAAGTTCCTGGGATACATCTTCTCTCCTGATACTGACAGGATTGGTTGCAGCAATATGCATT
>JAHJRK010000426.1 GCA_018830925.1 Pseudomonadota bacterium | reverse complement strand
GGCTGCTTCTGATCATAAGCGATGGTTTTCCCAATGATACCGGTTATAAACAGAATTACGCCGTTGAAGATACGCGTATGGCGGTGTTCGAAGCGCATTCGAAAAAAATATTCGTTCGGGCAATAACGGTAGACGCTGCCCCGGATTCGAGACTGGATGATCTCTACGGGCCTTTTCACCACAATGTTATTTCCGATGTTCGCGAACTTCCTGACAGGCTTTTAAGAATATACGGAACTTTGACCCGGCAGTAGAGCGCGGGCGTGTTTTGAAAGATGAACGTCGAACATTGAACACCGAACGTCCAATATTGAATGAAAAACATACAATGCTGAACAATGTTTTGAAAGATGATCGTTCATCTTTTTAGTAATCCTGTTTCCCATTCCATATTTCACATTCAATGTTCGATGTTGGACGTTCGACGTTCATCTTTTTCAGTCTTTAACAGTCCATCCGGTATAAAAATACTTTGGCGTATTACTTAGCGCGCCTGGTGACTCTTTTTTCGCTTTACAACAGCTTCAATTATGTCGGCGGCCTTTTCGGGGAGACTGAAGACATCTGTTTCTGCAATATATATTTTTCCGTTTTCCCGCCACCTTGCTTTCTCATCAGATGTCAACATGCAGGAAAGCATATGATTAAGTTTTTCCTGGTCGAAAGGAGACGGCACCAATTCTCCGGCCCCGGCTTTCGTAACATGAAAACTGTAGCCGCATACATCTGATGCAAGAACGGGCAATCCCGCGGCCATTGCTTCAACAAGGACTGTTCCGGTGTTTTCCCTGTACGCCGGATGCAGAAGCAGATCCGCGGCCATTAAGAAACGTGGAATATCCGGGCGGCCTCCTAAAAAGCACACTTTATCCTGAATCCCAAGCTTTTTTGAGAGCTTCAGAAAAGGTTTTGCCTTGTCCTGGCCAAGAACGAGCAGGACTGTTTTTTCAAGCAGAGAATGGGAAAGTGAAGAAATCGCCGAAATTGCGCGATCAAGACCTTTGGTTTTAAAACCTGAACCTATGAAAAGTATTATATTATCATTTTCTCCGATTGAGAATTCGGATCGGATCGCCTTTCTTATATCAGAGGCATCTTTGGAGGCGAGGCGGTTCTTGTCGATTCCGGGTGGAAGGATGTGAAATCGTTTTTTATCTGTGCCGTAAAATTCAATAAAAGAATCTTTTTCTTTTTCAGAAATCAGCAGAATTTCGGTTTTGGAATCTTTCGAAAAAACAGACCTTTCAAAACCGGAATAGGTCCGGCATCGTCCTGTCAGGCTGTATAAAAATCCTCTGTCACGGGCCTTTGCAGCAAAACATGAATCTGCCGCAAAATAGAGATCGAGCCCCGGCATTTTATTAAATCCGACAACAGCATCGTATTTGTGTGTCGAAAGATGCTTTGAGACCTGCCTCACGAAGGATTCGCATCTTAAGTGATTTGCCGGTCCTTTCCCGGCCATGACCGAAACATTCATATCTTCGGGGAATTCTCCTTTCCATGCGCTGCAGAACAAATCAACCTGATGTCCGCGCGACATGCAGGTCCGCGCGATCCTCAAAAGATCCCGCTGCATTCCGCCGAAGGTTATATACTCAAAAAGACAAAAGGCTAACTTATATTTTCCTTCCACTTGAATCCCCGAATCCTTGATCTCTTGAACCCTGTGCAAGCAATGACTAATTTACAGACGGCACTTTTAATATTATGCTCTTTACGGCGTCGGCCACCGCGTTGACTGTTATATCTTTCATGCATTTTGTATCCCCGCATTCTTTCTTAAAGCACGGGCTGCAATCAATGCCGCTTCTTATCACCCTGTGGCCGGTTCCATAAGGGCCGGTACGCAAAGGGGCGGTCGGGCCGAAAAGAGCAACGACCCCGCATCCCATTGCAGCAGCAATATGCATCGGGCCCGTATCTGTGCAGACAAGAACGGAACATCTTGAATAGAGATAGGCAAGCTCTTTCAAGCTTGTCCGGCCCGCAAGATTTAACGGCCCGGCTGTGTTGCCTGTCTGTTTTATCATTTCGTCAATTATTGCCCTATCCTGGTTGCTTCCTGTAAATATTATCCGGCAGTTTGAATCTTTCTGAAGACCGGAAGCAAGTTCTGAAAATTTATTCGGTTCCCAGAGCTTTGTTTTCCATTTTGCCATCGGATTGATGGCAATGATACTGTTCTTTTCCGTATCCGAACCGAGTATTCCGTCCGCCAGTTTTTTATCCTGTTCAAAAACAGGAATTTCTCCTTTAAACTTTATGGTTTTGCAATCAAGATATGACGCGATATTCAGATAGCGGTCTATCGCATGCTGATCATAGTCAACAGGAACGGGTGGTTCTGTTAAGAAAAACGATGCGCCTTCCCTTCCCCCGCTCATGCCAATCTTTCTTTTCCCCCTTGAAAGGGCAGTTAAAAAGCCGCTCCTGAAAAGGCCCTGCAGGTCAGCAACAATATCATATGAAGAGCTTCTAAGTTCTTTATAAAAGCCAACGGCTTCCGAAAATACCTTCGTAACTTTCAAGGGATTGAGAAGCTCTATCTCCCAGGATTTTCTTTTTGAAACAATAAGGCGGTTTATTGCCGGGTGCCCCGATATTACCTGTGAAGCCTCTTCTTCAACCAGCCAGTCTATTTCTGTATCAGGGTAGTTGCTTTTAATAACTTCAAGAAAAGGAAGCGCATGAACAACGTCACCTATCGAGCTCAATTTTATTATTAATATGTTTTTAAATTTTGTCATTAATCCGGATCATTTCTATTTTGCATAAATTTTTCCATCTCATTCCAAACTTCTCCGGCTTCAATTGAAAGCATGCACTTAAAATCGGTCGGACATTCCGGTTTAAGACACGGAGAACAATCAATGGCGTGTTTTATTATCCTTGTCTTTGCTCCGCGGGGACCTGTTGCCACATGATCCGTCGAGCCGAAAATCGCAAGGGTAGGAACTCCAAGAGCGGCGGCAATATGCATGAGGCCCGAATCGTTTGTAACAAACAAATTACATCTGCTGATAATTCCAATGGCTTCACCAAGTGAGGTTGTGCCGCAGAAATCAACCGGCTTATGACGCATCAAGCCGGTTATTGATGTTCCGATCTCTTTCTCTTTTTTACTCCCCATTATGATGACTTTTGCATTCCACTTTCCGGCCGCCATGTCTCCGATTGTTGCAAAGCGATCAGCCGGCCACCGCTTTGCATTTCCGAAAATGGCTCCGGGACTCAGTCCAAGTAAAAAATCATTTTGGCTTATTCCATTTAACTTTAAAAGGTTATCTGCTTTAATAAAATTGCTTTTTGCTACATGAAGAACGGGGTTCCGGCTTTCGGCCTTCAGACCGGCAGCCTTTAAAATAGACAGATAATATTCGACCTGGTGAACCGTAAATATTTCATTTCTCCTTTTTATTCCGTGAGTCAGCAAAAACCCGCGTCCATCCGAATCAAATCCGAGCCTTGACTTGACTCTGCCGAGATATGCAAGAAGCGCCGCTTCAAATGCATTCTGGAATAGAACGGCAAGGTCATATCTGTTTGCCCGGATCACATGAATAAGGCTGCGAATTTCATAGAGATTTTTTATCAATGTTTCATGTTTCCGGTAGATAATGATATCGTTTACGGCGGGGTGATTTTCAAAGACCGGGGCAACCCATGGCCGTGCAAGAACGGTAATCGAGGCAGATGGAAAATTCTCTCTGATCGCTTCAAGCG
>JAHJRK010000425.1 GCA_018830925.1 Pseudomonadota bacterium | reverse complement strand
TTAAATATGGGTTTGCGTTCAATCCCGCGTATGATGATGTGCTGGAGCGCTCCAGGTGCATCTATGCGTGCTTTTCGTGGCATATCTCATCGCTAACATACATCAACTGATATGTCAACCTTTCACCAACGTCCCCTATTACTCGCATTTTCCCACAGCTCATTTGTCCAAAAATTGTTTAGCAATAAAGATAAACAATGGTACTAAAACAGTGCCAATTAAAATTAACAACTCATTAGTACCAAAGGACCATATTTTTTTTCCATTAACGACACTTTGCAGATGAAACAACTCTTTTAGCTGATTAATATTTTCGGGAGTAGGGTTGGCAGAAACCTTGTCAAATGTAATGTCAATTTGATCAACTAAAGACTTTAGCCTCTGGCTTTTTATTCTAACAAGAGTTTTATGAATATTTATTTGAGGAACAATAAAATACAGCACAATAAAAATACCAAATATTAGAATAATTAAAAAATTTACCAGCGATAATTTAATTGAACAGAAAAAATACGAAGAAACACCAAGAATATATACTACCGATGCTGTTATAGATACTTTCCATAAAACTGATGAAGCGGTGTGTAACAAACTTGTTTTACTATCGAATATAGATGTTTTGATTTGTACTTCTTTACCCAAATCTGACGTCAACCTAGCAATTCCAATCATTGTCCAAAACATTGAACCTCCAAAGAATCCAATAATGAAGGCGGTAAATAATGAGTAGATTTTGCCATTTATTGAAAGATATACTTCTGAATTAACATTAATTGATGCCAACAAGCATATACTTCCCAAAATTAATCCGGCAACTATGTTTTTGCCAGACCAAAAGACCTCCGTGTAATAGTAAGTTATCCATTTCTTAGTTTTTTCATTAGGTTCATCCAATAAAGAGTGGAGATTATCAGCAACATCGTCTAATAATTTTTCATAAAAAACTACAGAATTAGCGATAGCTGCAATTAATACTGAATTTAGAATAATTAATCGCATAGCATTGATTGGCTCATTCTCAATTGTAATAACAGCATATCCAATCAATAAAAGTATTAGTGAAATCAGAATCCATGCCAGCGGAAATGGCAACCTGGTGAAGTTTTGAATTTTCATTTGCCATGAATCTGGTGACTCTTTGAACGTGATATTTTGAATGCTTCTTTTCATAGTACCATAATTTCCCTGATTTTTATTAATCCAAGAGATATAATTGGAAACTCTGCTCATTCAATAAGCAGGATTTCCGATAGCAACTTATTACACACCAAACTTAAACCAAGAAATCCTCTGTGCAAAAAACCTTTCTAAAACGCGCAACGCGTAACACGAAACAAGCAACACGAAGCTCCCTTTCCATTTACTACTTAGAAACTTATAATCTAATGGGCGCCCCGTAAGTTCACAGAAGTCTCTATAATCAGGTGAGAAAATCTTATTTAAAGATAGTTATTTGCTTATTTATGGATGTCCCGAATATCCCCCGTCCCCAATTTCCTCTATAATTTTAGGGGGGTCCCAGAAGCCCCATACATTCCCACTCAACGTACGTTCAAAGTGCGAATACCGTCTAGAAGGACTCTTGTAGCAAGACAATCGTCCTCGTTGTACTCAAGGATGCGTTGACGAATCTTTGGGTCAGCAGTTTCGATCCAGCGATAATACCATTCGATGGACTCGGCTCCTGAGGGGCTGGTATCGCGCCATTTAAAGCCGAGGTATGATGCCAGAGTTTTAATTGAGTGATCGTTTGTTGGCCACTCCGAATGGCGCACGACCACATCGTAATACAAATCAACAGCTGTCTCTGGATCAAACATTGCTTCTATCTGCTCTTCCGTTGCCACGTCTGTGTATCTCTCACGGAGTTTGCGCCACCAGGTGCGTTCATACTTTGAGTAAAAGTATAGGATACAGGGCTGTGATGATTGCACGTATGCATATGCTTTAGAGAATGCCTCTCTTTCAGCCTCAGCACTTGGAGTGTCGGCAAGGAACGGTATATAGCGCTCTGTGCTACTGTCCTGATCTATGCGTTCCACGAAGCCATGCAGGTAGCAAATGTCCCTCATTGGATCGGTTTCAATGTCAAAAAACAATTCGACTTTGGCGCTGGGAAACCGAAGTTTCGTTTTAAGGTAGGGTCTGGCTTTCGGGTCTACCAGCAGAAGGGCTCGATCTTGAAACTTCTTCAGAGTTGCAGGTCCGATACCTGGAATGACAGTTTTACTTCCTGTTATCATAGCTGTGATATCAGTATGTGCTAACTGCGAAATCGTTTTAACATGATCTATCATAGCATCTCGCTTGGCTCTGCCTAACGCTGGGATTAGGCTTAGGTCTCCTATCTTGTTCAGGCGCACCTCGCATAATGTGTGCCAATGGCAGAGCTTGCAAGTTCCACCCAGTGCGGGGAGCGTCAGTGCAGGTTGTGATAGGATTTTGCTGGCGAATTGTAGGGTGCTCTCATATACGTGCCATAATGTTTCTGGGGTCCGAGGTCCTTGAGGAGCATCTAGGTTATAAACTACCTCTTGGCCATGAATGTCCCAGATGAATGGAAATCTACCGGCAGAAATTTCTATTTGCTCGAGAATATCTGTGTAAAGTGATAGCTGAACCGCGTAATGCTTTTTGGGCTTACCGTCTGATACATCGGAGGCTCCTTCCTCACCTGCTCCACTTTTGATATCGCCAGCAACATAACCATTGCCCTGCCTCCTCAAAAGGTCTGGATCACCAAGGAGGTTGTCCGTTCGTATTCGTCCAGCGTAGATTAATTCATCTTCTCGGGCCATAGCTTCAGATGTTAGGCGCTCACGTTCATCGCTTGGCTTGGTACTTAGATCAGTAAAAGGTAACGCGAGGTTCTGAATGACCTCTTGCTCGAAGGCGGTTCCCTTTTCCCAAAGCAATTTGACGAATTTACTCTCTGGATCCCTCTTTGCTGGGTCCTCGTGTAAATCAAGGCTTAAACGGTGCGGACACTGGACAAGATTATAAAGCATGGACGCGGTAATTGAAGTGCTCATGATGTTTCCTCTTTGAGCTATTGTTCTGATTGAGGGTTGATTGAGTGTCTGACCGAGCTATCAACTTGATATTTAAGAATTAAAGCTCAATAAATAGTCGTTTTTGGCTCTTAAAACTCTATTTTCCTTTAAGCAACTAGGTTGCGTTTTATAAATTCGATAAACGATTTTATTGTGCAATACATGTCCTGAAGGTACTGTTGTTTTGCTCTTTACATCTGCATGTGCTGTTATGCCTTAAAAAGATATTTTTGACCCCTAAAATGCCTTTTTAAAGCCTTTATTTGAAGCGTTTTTTAACGTTATTTCTATAATATCAATCTATTACTGTGGCTCGATCCCAATTGTCTTGGTACATTAGTTTATAAGTTCCTATAAGTCTGATGGTGAATAAGTGTTTTGTTTTCATACTGTTACCCTCTAATTGATATTTGAAAAACGAACACCAAAAAATATGGAAAAATTTTCAACTTATATTCTTATGTACGTCCCCTATAGCTAACATTTTCAGGGGTAAAATTGCTATTGTAAGCAGCCTGAGCCTCCCGAAGATGATACAAATCTATCGATCCCACCAGCTTACGACCCTGTGCCCGAATGCCGAGTTTCTCTTTTATGCCCTCTATAAAACTCTTACTTCCAAATAGTTCAATATACAGAGACCATAGCGTTTTTTGGCTTCAAACAACCATTGCAACCATCGACGCCGATCTCTGGCAAATTTAAGCAAAAATTCCTTTTTATGACATCGATGCGTAATATGCCATACGTGACCTGGAAGGTAATGCCGTTTTGCTCTTGCCATCTAACCGTACTTTTCTCTTAAATGCGTGTTTTTGGCCCTAAAAATATCCTTCTAAAACCTTATCTGACGCAAATTTTAAACATTTTGCCTATGATATCAACATGTTTTCTTGGCCCGACCCCCATTTCCCATTTACCACACATGCCCTGGCTGTCAACTGCACTGCCGGGTTAGGTTTTCATAAAGACAAAGGTGACCAAGTCCGGGCATGGGCTTTTAAATTTTATATCAAGATGGTTTTTTTGCTGCGATGCGCTCTCAAGAAGTACTGGCCCACTCCCATAGCAATTAAATACATAACCATCTAATGGCTCAGAATAGTTGATTGAAAAATCAAGAACACCCTTGTCAGTTATTGAGGAAATGCCAGATGAGTCAATTATTTCAACAGAATTTGGGTTTATCGAAATAAAGCCAGCAACTGTTTGTTTCTTGTCTTGGGAACTAACAAGTGCTTTTCCAAATAGTTCCACCTTTTCATCAATTATTTTCAAACATTCAAGAATAATGTGATTTATTATCTCCTGCTTTGAATCCGACCAAACACCAGCAATGCCGCTGAATACACCGCCAATAATTGGTGTCCCTCCAAGAGTATTAAGCAAGAATCGTAAAATCAATCCGTGCTCACCCTTTGAAAGTGCATCCTGTATCAGAGACAAGTGATTTTTGGGTTCTTGTGTCATTGAATTAGAAACCTAACGTACTCTTCAGCGGGCGCGGCTTTTTGCGATCCGCTGAAAGAGATTGTTCTGCTCTCCTGTCTTCAAATCCACACTCAAGGCCAAGGCAGTATGTAGCGGTTATCCCGTCTGGTGTATATACTTGGACCCACGAAACGATCAAGCGCCTCCAGTCTAGCCCATGATTCAAGGATTTCCTTATGCCCTGCCACAGTCATAACGTTATTGCCTTCAAATAGCCTCAATACTTCATCTGCCTTGCCCGCTTCTGGGGAGCGGTGAGTCCTGAAGGCGCTAACGAACCGCTGGACCTTTTTCCTGTGAGCATCGGAAAGGGCACTGCTGTAGTTTTTACAAATCAACTCGGCCTGAACGAGGAAGGAACTTCTGCAAAGCTCCCCGTAGCCAAATTCATCAAGATGCGCCATTCCGTCGTCCGGTCTTGGCCGAAGTTTTTGCAGGTATCTAGGAATCTTTGTGTAAATATCGTCGAAGATCTGCGACTTGAGTACCTCGCCATCCAGGGTGAAACCCTCCTGAATCAACCGTGAGTGCACAACTTCGTCGTCAACGTATACCCGCACTCGTCCGAAGGCAGCCTCAATAGCCTTTGTTTGGGAGACATCACTTCGCCAGGCCAAAACTGCGAAACCTTCAACAAGCTCGAGCTTCATGTGCATGAGCTCGTGAGCTATATCTACATCCTCCCAGTCAGACCGAAGGAATACAGTCGCAGTGTTGGAATGAGGATCAAACCCGTACTGAGCCACAACATAGGACCCGGTAAGAGTCTGGAACCGAACCTGTAGATCAGTGGCGGATTCCACCTCATCAAGGATGGTAACAACTCGACTATCAAGATTATCGATAACATCAGATCGATTCATGGGTGTCCCTCAGCAGAACGTCCGGCTTCAGAGGCGCCGGCTTTCCGGCGTCCTCTGGAAGCCGTTGTTGGGCATAGTCTTCGTATTCTCCTCGCTCAGTGGGCATCTCCTTCAGATGCATCTCCCATCATCATCTTGTAGTGAGCGATATGACCGGCCTTCTCGAAAATCCCCTTAAAGACTTTCAGATATGTGTTCACCATTGAGTCATCAATCGACACGTAGAGATCGTCAAGTGCGTAATGCGAACCGGCATGTACCCACGAGCAAAGCGATCTACAGATCATCTTCTCTTTGCCAGCAAACATTCCGCACAGCTGGTCCATATCAAAGCCGCCAAGAATCTTGAAGTAGTTCTCAAGTATCCGCCGCAACGTATTCTGAATCGAAACGTTAGAGCGGTCACTCCTTCTCACTTCAGACCATAGCAGCTCGTACGACGTTTTTATCGGGTTCGATGGGCACTTCTCTAACTCCGAGAGCAGCCCTGGCTTCCGAACGACCCAGAACGTTTCTTCGCTCATCGCGACATCCCGACGTCTGGGATTGAACGTCACTTCCCTGTGGAAGTAGACGTTGTGTGTGAGAACGAACACCTGCTTGATGTGTCCAGACCCAGCTCTGACTTCCTCGAACACTCCCTTAATGAGGCTTCCCACGATGAACAAGATGTCGCTGTCCAAGCTGGACACCGGATCGTCGAAGACGACAACCCGGTCAGTTGTAATGCCGCTCTCAGAATCGCTTCCTTTCAGGAGGTGGTAGAAGTAAAGAAACGTCACGAAACTCCGCTCCCCTTCACTGAGAGTCGCTTTGGCGTCGGAACCGTCCGATCGGACAAGCTTGTAGGATGCACCATCCTCAGCTTTGGCCAGGAAGAAACCGCGAAAGCCAAAGGATGATAATAGCGCGTTGATTTCGTCAATCGTCGGTTGGATGCTGGTTGTTTGCCTTTCAAATTCCCGAATCTCAGTCTGCTTTCTCTCCTTCTCCGTTTTCGCTTCTTTGATCTGCGTTTCCATTGCTACGATGGCTTTGTTCAAACCATCGCGTGATGACTTGTACGCGGCCAGATCGCCTTTGAGTTCCTCTTCCAGCAAGTACTTCCATACCTGTGCCGTCAACATGATCCGCTCTTGGGAAAGGTTAGCCACCATCTTGTTGTGCTCGGCTACGAGCGCATTGGTGTCGTCGACCAGCGTCTTGATTGCAGTGCTTACATTGCTGAGCGATTCCAGTTCAACGGATTGGCTAGGCTCCCTCTTCTTCCCTGCGAGTTGTTGTATGTTGATCGTAACCCGCGAGTCGAAAAGTTCCTTCTCTGCCTTGAGCTTCGTGGCATCCAGAAACTTCGGCGGAGTGGCAATGATCTCCGCTATCTGTTGCTGAATCCGTGCGGATTCCGTTTTGTAGTTAGTTGAGAGCTCCTCGATGGCCTTGCTGTCCGTCTCAAACGCCTCATCGAAGTATTCGTTCAAGCTCTGGGCGAACGCCTCCTTGGTGCTCTGTTGGCAGAACGGACAGACTCCTTCGCTGACTTCATAAAACGTACGCCCTTCGCGCACCCAGTCGCTGTTACCGAGTTTCTTGATTAATGCGGCTATGTCAACATCATCCTTGCCGATAACGCGCTTCTTAAGAATGGGATCGGACTCGTAGGTGACCAGCGTTGCGGTCTCCACTAAGGGGATTAGTCGTTCAGCAACTGGGGTCGGGCCAAACACCGTTTCGGCCCTCTTCTCGAGTTCTGCCAACGACACAAGCATTGCAGAATTGGAGGCCCACTCATGGATTACCTTCGATTTGAATTTCTCGGCGCTTCCTCGATATCCCTCGAACGCGCCTTTCAGGGCCGCATCGTGTTTTTGCTTCTGTTCCCAGCACTTATCCTTCAGCGCTGACTCCAGAGTAGCCAACTCGCCCTTCTTTCCGCCTGTGCCATCATCACCCTGCAATCCGTGTGTCAGAGTCTCTATCTTCCTCGTAAGGACGTCGACTTCGGTTCTGGCGGCCGCGATCTTCATGAGGATATCCTCGTGTTTCTCGCCGAGCGTGAACACGCCTTTCAGCTGTGCTGATTGATGGAAGTTCTTGTCGACGAAGTCGAGGTTGTACACCATCGGCTGCAGGCGTGTTCCTCTTTGCCATGTCACTTTGCACGTTGGGAAGCTGTCCTCATCCGCAATCACTCGGCTGATCGTGGTCTTGCCGCTAGCGTTGGAACCGAACACAAAAGTGAATTGTGACAGCCCGTCGAGTAACTGGGGAGTGCTATCGTAGGTCGCCACATCGGCGATGGTGATTGATTCAATCATGTTCTATGCCCTGTGCGATTATGCCCAACGTGCCCTTCACCAGCGGGGACAGAGCGCAGCGGAGTACCCGTCCGTGTGCAAGGGATTGTTGGACGAAGCCGCTACGCGGCAGAAAAAAATCTCAAATCAGTGTATAACTCCCATAATTGTCCAATTCCGGGCACTATTAAAAAGGGAGGTATACCATGAACCAAGCTG
>JAHJRK010000062.1 GCA_018830925.1 Pseudomonadota bacterium | reverse complement strand
TTGATCCAGAGATCAGGATTGTCCGGGTCAACGTTTGGCCTTTTGCCGCAATTGTCTCTGAAAAAATCCGCAATCGAGTCTTTTAAGCGAAGGCCGGCATACTGGGAATGCGTTATTTTACTGTTTGAAACTGTTGCAAATACTGCAAAGGTGTTGTTTACAGAAAAGATGGCCGGCCAGTCGATATTTTTTGCAGTTTTATAAAGAATTTCTGCTGTCTCACACTTAAAAGCAAGAAGCGGCGCAAGCACCCGTGTAATCAAACGGGATGAATAATTTATCCGGTATAATGATCTCTTATCAGCTTCAAAGTAAATACCCCTGTAGGCGGGATGTATCTCTTTCGCGCCAAGCTCCTCCAGTTCCAGGGCGCCCATATCTTCAAGTCCGTTTGAAATCTGGGCAAAATACCTGTTTGTTTCCTGATATTTAAACATTATAATATGGTTTCCGATTCGAACATCGTGCTTCGAATATGCCTTCAGCATGTTTTTGAAAATCCCGCAGCAAGCTACGGTCCGCCTCAGGCGGATTCGACCATAAGGGCTTTTTATCTGTTTTTATTTCGCTCGCTCACTCAGCCGCAAGTCAGCCCGCAATACCGATTGGCGGGATCTTCGGCGGTGATTGCTCTCGCTGTTTCAATTTAACAGCAGTTGCCATTCTTTCAAGCGCGTTGACAAGCAAAGAACGCGGACATCCGAAATTGAGCCTCACAAAACCGGGAGTTCCGAATTCTTTCCCGTCAAAAAGTCCGACACCCGCATCTTCAAAAAATTTAACAGGATCTTCTATACCGCTCTTTCTTGTATCAATCCACGCAAGGTATGTCGCTTCAACCTCTCCTGCAGAAAGGCCGGGCATCCTGTTCACGGAATCAAGAACAAGATCCCTGTTCCCCCTTAGATACTCAAGAAGGGCTATTTGCCATTCATGGCTCTCCCTGTATGCTGCAGCTGCGGCTGTGTAGCCTAGAATGTTCACCCTCGGCACTATTCCGGTCATTACCTTTGTAAAACGCTTCCTCAAATCAGGGTTTGAAATTACGGCAAATGAACATCCGAGACCCGGCACATTGAAAGTTTTACTGGGAGCCATCAACGTTACTGTACTGTTTGCTGTTTCCGGTGAAAGGGATGCAATTGGGACATGACGTTTCATTTTGTCCAGCAGGAGCCCGCAATGGATCTCGTCGGAACTTATAATAATGCCGTGTCTTGAACAGACTGAAGCAAGAGAGATAAGCTCATCACGGTTATATACACGCCCGACAGGATTATGGGGGTTACAGAGCAGAAAAAGGCGTGTGCGCTTCGTTATCGCTTTTTCCATGCTTTCAAAATCAAACCCCCATTTACCGTTTGTTTCTACAAGATGAGTTTTTATAAGGTTCCGGCGGGAGTTTGCCGGAGCTGTGAGAAAAGGAGGATATACCGGAACAGCGGTCATAACATCATCCCCGTCTTCACCAACCGCCCTGCAAACCACGTTAAGACCTGTCACAAGCCCCGGAAGCCATACTATCCACTCTTTTTCGATTTTCCATCCGTATTCTTCCTCAAGCATGGAAAGAACAATTCCGGAAAGCTCGTCAGGGGGCAAAGTATAGCCGAATATACCATGCTTAACCCTTTTACTTAAAGCATCAATAACAGCAGGGGGTGAAAGAAAATCCATGTCGGCAACCCAGAGTGGGATAACATCCCTTCCCTGATATTTATCCCACTTCATGCTGGAGGTGCCTCGCCTGTCGATGATTTTATCAAAATTATACAAATCGATTTTTCCCAAATAAATCTTATGAGTCCCGGTTTTTTGTTGAACCGATATTTGACGCTCTCGTAAAAAGTTATATGTGAACGGATTTGAGATTTTTGGGAAACAGATTTTTGAATCACTGAGTGTTAAAAATCATCCGCCACATTTTTTGGCGGATGATTTAGCGAAGTGATTTAAAAATCCCCAAAAAGCTCATTGAGTGAACATATTTCGACTTTTTACGAGTTCATCATATTTAATGCCTTCTTAAATATTCTGAATTTAACCTCGGCTTTTTTCACCTTCCCAACTTGTCTTTCACCGCATCGACCGTCTGTTTGTTCAATTTTCTTGCACAGGAGGTCCAGTCCAAACTGGAGCCAACCCCGTGCTCATCGGAAAGAATACTGTTTCCTCCCGGCGCAAAAAGCTCATACCGTGTATCAAGAGAAACAGCGCCTGCGCCGAATCCGACAACTATTCGCGCCGCTTTACTGCCTGCACTATATCTTACAATTGTCACCTTAAGAAGATATGTCCCTGATTTATACTGGCTGCGACTTTCTATAAGGCTTGCTTCATATCCCGCTTTATTGAGCATCCTGACCAGATCAGTTCCCATAAAGTCATTAAGCCGTTCCCGCTGATCCATCTTTATCTGCGCCAGATTATCGTCTCCTGTATCCATCAGGACGGATATTTTCAGATTTTTACCGGCAGGAACTGCCGCAGGTAAAGATTCTTTCTCAACTCTTTTATCTTCTTTTTGTGCCTTTTTCTCTTCTTTTGTTGCTTCTTTCTGTGCTTCCTTCCCTGCTTTTGGAACATTCGTCCTCGAATGACATCCGACAACAACTGCCAGGCAAATTATCAAACCAATCAAAATCAATCTTTTCATAATAAACCTCCTTCTTTTAATATATAATATCCCTGTTCCCGTTATCCGGCTTATTGACTCTGTTTCGTGTTTCGTTATCCCCCACCCACTATTTACTATCCACGCTCTTTCTCCCGAGCTTCATGCCTTTTTTCCGAAACCCGGCAAACCCGAATTCGTCAGATATACTCCCGCAGAGACCAGTATGGCGCCTAACAATAAAGAAATTGTAACAGGTTCATTTAATATAAAAAAAGCAAGAAAGACAGCGCTTACCGGGACGAAGTTGATGAAAAGGCTCGCTCGCGAAGGTCCGATTTTTTTTATGCCTTCATAATACCATACAAATCCGAGTGCTGTTCCGAAAAATCCGAGATAAATGATACCCAGCCAATCCGAAATTGAATATGTTAACATTTTAAAAGCAATGCCTTCTAACCATGCCGGAATAAAAAGGAAAGCGGTCCCGGCTATTGAAGAATATGTTATAGAGACTACAGGAGATAGATCCGACATGACTGGCTTGCCAATTAATGAAAAAGCAACCCAGCTCAAAACACAGCAGAAGATATACAATTCTCCCCATCCGAGGCTTCCG
>JAHJRK010000424.1 GCA_018830925.1 Pseudomonadota bacterium | reverse complement strand
ATCCGTTTAATGTCTTTTTCAAACTGTCGGGTATATAAAGGAATAAACACTAAATCCCCAGTTTTCTAAACATATCGTCAGCATCTTCGCAAACAATCAAATCGTATCCCGCATCGGTATTCTCGAATGTTCGATATGTAGTTTCATTAGGAATGACAACTTCAAAGGGCAATCCATTGCGCAATTCTACTTGTTTATAGAACATAATAATTGCCTGCGTTGCCGTTAACCCGAGTCTGCGGAATACATCCTCTGCCCTGTTCTTAAGTTCCGGTTGTATCCGGGCTCTAACTGTTTCTGTCTTAGTCATACCGCACCTCCATTTTCATTCTCAATGTAGCACAAATGGGGCACACTGTCAATGGTGCCGACAACACGGTGCCGAAAAGGAGTCATAAGTCGGATTATGAATATCGAAACCTGGTGTCCGAATTTCGAATCAGAAATTCTGTCTGTAAATTTCTTCCTGCTCGTCAAGAATATCCCGAAGAATATCTATGTCCGTCAGTGGATTCATTATTACGCAGCGGAGAACCACAATACTCTCACAACGTCCTCTATAGGTTTTTAACATTGTTCTTGAAACAAAGCTTTTGCCGGCTTCCCTCTGAAGCCTTTGCACCGTTATATTTATTTCATTGAGTCTTTCATTGATTGCGTTTCTCTGCGTGTCATTCGATCCGGCCAGTTCCCGTTTTAATTCCTTCGGGCAGATCCTGTATGTCAGGATATTCAGTTCCGGAGGAGTAACTATCTCAAAATCGGATCTTTTATTGATTTCTTCCGCAAAGCTTTTTGCAGTTTCTATGCCGTGTTCGATAAGAAGGGCATAACCCCCGCTTCCCATTATTTTAAGGGCGCTGTCTAAAATCAGGGAGTTTGCCTCTCTTGATCCTGAAAGTGATTTTATGCCGAGATCGACAGAGCCAAGCCTGTTTACATAGTTCGCATGATAGATTATTGAATCCATTTTACATGGATCTTTGAAATAGACCATGCCGGAACTCATGGGCATGTAAAACTGCTTATGCCCGTCGATTGTGACGGAATCGGCAAGCTCAATGCCATCAAGCAGGTGCTTGTATTTTTCGGATAATAAAACAGGTCCGCCCCAGGCGGCATCAACATGGAAATGTATCCCGTTTTCAGCGCAAATTTCTCCGATTTGCCGCAAAGGGTCCACTGTGCCGGTTTCGGTAGTGCCTGCAATGCCGACAACTGCGATTATTTTTGTTCGGGTGGGGCTCTTTTTCAGTTCATCTGTTTTTTTCTTCAGACTATTTAAGTCAATACGGTTTTTTCCATCCAGTCCTATTGCTATTACGTTGTTGTTGCCGATACCAAGAACGCCGCCTGCTTTTTTTAATGAAAAATGTCCGAGTTCGGAGACAAGTATTACGCTTCTTTCCGTACCGTATGCCCTGTATGCGGCATATATCCCTTCCTTATCTACTCCTTCAAAGCCTTCTTTCGGGCCGAACTGGGAGTTTCTTGCGACCCACAGGGCCGTCAGATTTGCAAGTGTTCCATTTTCTGTGAAACATCCGAGGGAGGTATACGTATTCTGCACATGTTCGAGATAAAATTCTTCGCTTTGCCTGTAAATAATTCTGTGAATCTTTGCGAGCACCTGCTTTTCGATAACGGACAGGACTTTTGAAGTTTCGAGCTTAACGACGTTCTGGTTAAGAGCGGCGACAATTGTCTTGAGGTGAACCATGAAAAACGGTATTGCCGAAGTCATGTGACCTATAAAATAGGGAGATGCCACATTGACTGCGTGCGGCGCGATCTCTTCAACCAGATCCGTAATAACATCGGCCAGCTTTTGTTCCGGATTTTCACTGATAAGGGTATCCTTATATCTTTCCGAAAGCTCCTTTAAACTGACCTCTTCAGTAATACCGACATGTGTGTTGAGAAAATCATGGAGACCGAAAAGAATCTGTTCCATATATTTTACAAGTGTGTCTCTTGCGGCAGTATTCTCAGGCCTTATGAATGTTCTCATGAGAGACTGCCGGTCGGCTACAAGCTCTTTGCGGGGTCTGTTTTGTTCTTTCATTT
>JAHJRK010000423.1 GCA_018830925.1 Pseudomonadota bacterium | reverse complement strand
CCTTTTCTTGATCGTTATATACCGCCTTTTCTGGGAAGGAGACGAGGATGGCTTATCGCCGCCCAGATACTCCTTGTTTTGTCGATTGCCGGGCTCGCATTCACCGAACCTGGCGTTAAGCCTCTTTATGTTGTTGTTGCCGCCATACTTGTAACATTCTTCAGCGCAACCCAGGATATCATAGTCGATGCATTCAGGCGGGAAAGCCTTTCGGATCAAGAGCTCGGCCTCGGCTCTTCTCTTTATGTAAACGGATATCGTGTGGGTATGCTGCTTGCTTCAGGCGGCGGCTTTATTATGGCCGACGCGATATCTTTTAAGGCGGTCTATCTTATCATGGCAGCCTGTCTTCTGCCCTGCATGATAGCAACAGTACTTTCCCCGGAACCTGATATTATTGCGGGCACCCCCAAAACCCTGCGGGAAGCGGTGATTGATCCGATTGCGGAGTATTTCAGCAGGAGCGGCGCAATCTGGATTCTCGCCTTTATCCTTCTTTATAAGATCGGCGATACAATGGCAAGCGCCATGACGACACCGTTTTATCTTGATATCGGATTTTCAATGACCGAGATAGGCGCTGTTGTGAAACTTTTCGGGTTCTGGGCAACGCTTGGGGGAAGCCTTGCCGGAGGGCTTATCATGTTTTATATCGGAATAAACCGGAGCCTTTGGATTTTCGGTTTTTTTCAGGCTTTATCCACAGCCGGATTTGCCGTTCTTGCCCGCGTAGGTTACAGTATTCCGGCCCTTTCAGGCGTGATCGCCTTTGAGAACTTTTCAAGCGGGATGGGAACAGCCGCGTATTCGGCTTTCATGGCAAGCATTACAAACAAAAAATTCACCGCAACCCAGTACGCTCTTTTAAGCAGCCTCATGGGAGTTCCAAGAGTAATCGCTTCAGCTCCCACCGGATTTCTGGCAGAACACACGGGCTGGGAATTATTTTTTACTGCATGCACACTGATTGCAATACCAGGCATGCTTCTTCTTTTTAAATTTGCGCCCTGGAATGGCGGGAAGGCATAATGAATAAAGAAAACGAATACAATCTGGATTTAAATCACGCTGCCGCCCTTCTTTCACAAAGAAAAGAGATCCTTTCGCTTTCTCCTGAAAAGGCGCTAGACCGTATTTTTGGAGCAAAGCATCCGGCTGCTCTTATACATTCATTTCCGGAAGAGGATTTTTATTTTCTTATAAATGATATCGGCATCCACGACGCCTTTGAGATTCTTGCTTTGGCTTCAGACAAACAATGGGAATATATCCTCGATATTGAGCTCTGGGAAAAAGACAGGATCGATATAGATTCCGTCACAAAGTGGCTCGATGTCCTGTTTCAGGCTGTTCCGGGCCGTTTTGTAAAATGGGCGATTGAAAAGAAACCCGATTTTATTGAGTATTATCTTTATAAGAATATTAAAGTTGTAATAAGAGAGCATGATGAGGACCCCTCGGCTCTCGGAAAAGACCTGTTCACATTTGATGATGTTTTTTATATCAAAACTACAGATGATTACTATGAGACCGATGAATCCGGCACGGAGACTGAAGAAGGTGGGTATGGAGAGAAGCGAGAAGAATTTATAAAGAAGATGCTGGAGAAAATTGCGGAATATGATTACGGGAAATATCGGAATATATTGTTTGAAACAATGACGGTTCTCCCTGCCGAGATGGAGGAGGAGTTTTACCGTTTAAGAAACGTTCGGCTTGAAGAAAAGGGATTCCAGCCTTTTTACGAAGCTGCCGGCGTTTATGCCCCTTTAAAGCCGGAAGGTGTCGCGGGCAGAAAGAAGATGTCTAAAAGCAGGGATGAATACTCTTCCCTCATGCCGGTACCCCTTTACCCGTTCGGGATGTTAAAAGAAGACAACCTGTTCGCAATGTCGCTTAAAAGAATTGAAGCGGAAGAAATACTTAACGATCTTCAGACCGAATTTGCCGCCCTGTGCAACAGGATAATTTCTGCGGACCAGAGAACGATTAAAAGCAGAGATGAATTGAAGGAGATTGTCAAAAAAGCATGCGGATATCTGAGTATAGGGCTTGAAAGGATGGCAGCGGAAGGACAAAAGCCGGACATACCCCGCACCGAAGCCCTGATAAGTAAATATTATCTTGAGCATCTTTTCAGAACCGGTTTCGGGCTTGCTCAGGAACTGAAAGAGCGCGCTGAAAAATGGCTGAAGAGATCCTGGTTCAGGGAGCAGGGGCTTCCCCTCGGTTTCTGGGGAGAAGAATGGATGGGAGTTTTGGGAGGGCTTTTAATCAAAAAGCCGCTTTATTTTGACAACTATAAAACCGGATATATTTACAGGGAATTTCTTTCTCTTTCGGATGTGACCGAAATCCGTAAGGTTCTCGAGGAGATCATTGCCTTTGATGACTTTCTCTCTCTTATCGGTACCGACATAACGCATGTAAAAAACCGCTCTTTTAATTTTAAAAATCTTGTTCTTACTCTTTTTGCAAGATACCGCGTTGGCCTGTCAAAAGATGCGGCACCTCTGCCTTACGACGATTTTAAACGATTTTTTATGACCCTTTGGACGGGAAGAGGTAAATCCCGCAGAATTGACGTTTCCATCAAGGAAGCATTTTTAATCTGGCTTACTGAAAGGACCGGCCTTAATTCTTCTGAAATCACGCGTCAGCTCGGAAGGGTTTTTGATAATCTTTTTGACGAAATTGAGATTGAATATAAAAAAGTGGCACCGAACGATCTCAATCCAAGGTATATTAATCTTTTTCTTGTGCAGAAGAAAAACCGACGGGTTTAACAGAGGGGAAAAGCGATAGATTGGTATGCGGTATGAACCTGGCTGCCGAGAACCGGTTCATGAAATCCTGGTTTACATTAAGTTCGATATAAGTGATGCAGTTTCTTATGTCATCGATTTCATCCATCAGTCCGCAGTCTTTAAGAATCATTGCGGCTCCTTCAAGGGAGCTGTTTCCAATTGACTTATATGTTCCTTCGGAGAGATCCGGCATCATTCCGATTGTTATGGCCGAGCGGGGATTTATGAGGGAGCCGAAAGTTCCAGCGACATAAAACGTGGATAGCTCCGACAGGGAAATACCGACATAAGATGAGATGGTTTCGAGTATAGTGTACATTGCGGCTTTGGATCTTATGAGGCTGTCAATATCGACCTGACTTATTGAAAGCTCAATGCCTTCCGCCGATGCATCCGCGGGAACCAGAACGAAGTGCTTTGATCCGTCCTTATCCTTTAATCCCATTTTGCATGCCTCCGGGACAAATTTTCCGCGTATGTCTATCATCCCGGAGAGAAAAAGTGCTGCTGCAAGGTCTATAAGGCCTGAACCGCAAATGCCCCTAGGGGGATGGTCTTCTATTGTATGAATTGAAAAAAGCCCGGTTTCTGAATCAACTGAGACCTTGTCAATCACTCCGGGGCCTGCCATCATGCCCATCTTTGTGACCCCTCCTTCAAGAGCCGGCCCGGCAGCACCAGCGCAGGCAACCAGCCAGTTTTTATTCCCAAGCACAACTTCGGCATTGGTTCCCACATCGACAAGAATGGCTGTCTTCTCGCTACGGTTCAAGCCTGAATAAAGGATTCCCGCAACAAGATCCCCCCCGAAGTAACTTCCGGTGTTTGGGAAAACAAAAACCTTTGCGGATTGATTCGCGTTTATTCCCAGTTCGCGGGCATTCAAACATCCCGGCCTGTTGATTGCGGGAATATACGGCTCTCTGATGAGAAAGCGCGGGTTAAGCCCCAGGAAAAGATGTGTCATGGCGGTGTTTCCGGCTACCGAAATAAGGTAAATGACGGAAGGGCTGATATTGCCGGATCTGCAAAGCTCCGCGATGGCCCGGTTAAGGCCGTCGATTATAAGGCTGTTAAGCGTTTCAAGACCGTTTTCTTTTTCCGCAAAATGTATTCTCGTGAGTATATCCGGGCCGATCGATATCTGGGGATTTGAAAAAGAGTATTCGGCCATTGTCCGGCCTGTTGAAAGGTCAAGCAGCCTGAGGACGACGGTGGTAGTGCCGAGATCAACAGCAAGTCCCGCAACGATCTCGTAATTGTCTCCGGTTATTCCCGCGAGGCGCCATTTCTTATGATCCTTGAAAAGAATGCAGCGCAGGTTAAAATCATACTTTCTGAGCAGATCCGGAAGCTTTCTTGAAAGCGTAAGATCAATATCGGCAATTTCAATGTTTAAAACTGCTTTCAGGGCATTTTCAAACCTGTCGGCATCCGCTGTATTGTCTTTCAGGGAAGGGGGAGTGACTGAGACTCTTTTTATCCAGCCGTTTGCAAGTTCAGACATTTTTTATGCTCTACAAGAGAATTTCTACTTCAGATACGATTGCTTTCATGACTTCCCCGGCATTTCCCTTTATTATATAGTCGCTTATGCTTCGGGTAAGCGGAGTGCTTTCAGGGTTGATTTCAATTATCCTTGCTCCAGATTCTTTCGCGGTTACAGGTATATATGCCGCAGGCTGGACAACTGCTGATGTTCCGATAACAAGCATTATCTCGCATTCATAAGCCGCTTTTCTTGAACGTAAAAGATGTTCTGCCGGTATCATTTCCCCGAAAAAAACGCAGTCCGGCCTTAAGATCCCTCCACATGCGCATTTCGGCGGAATTTCATCAAGAGAAATTTTGAAAGTTTCTATTTTTTTAGAACAATCAAGGCATTTTTGCCATGCAAAGTTCCCATGAAATTCTATAACATCAGTATTCCCCGCCATCTGGTGAAGCCCGTCTACATTCTGGGTTATAACCATGTTGAGAATCCCGAGTTCTTCAAGCCTTGCAAGGCCCTTATGGGCGTCATTAGGCCTGGCCTTGTCGACGATATCCTTCATCTCTCTGATCAGAATATTCCAGACTTTCGCCGGATCTCTCATGAATGAATCAATATGCGCAAATTCCATAGGGTCGATCTTTTCCCATAATCCGCCTTTTCCGCGGAATGGCGGTATACCGCTTTCCACGGAAACGCCGGCCCCGGTGAGGGCGACGACCCTGTTTGATTTT
>JAHJRK010000061.1 GCA_018830925.1 Pseudomonadota bacterium | reverse complement strand
TCTGGGAGCCAAAATGAAAAGCACGGCGGCACCCAACTATCGGGGCGCATGGGGAAATCATGCCGACACAATCAAGGATAGACAAACCGGGAGCGTTGCATCATATTATTTTTATTACCATGGGGCTGAAGTTTGGAATGTGCTAATTCGCAACTATCAAAGAAGCACAGCGTGGGCTGACTATTGTGGATGAGTTGGGGTTTAGTCCTGAAAAGAGTAGAATCGCACAAAAACATGGGCGTCCCCATGCCCCCCCTTTTTTAACGAGCGGAGGATCAGATAATGGTTGATAATGCCAACACAGAAACATGGACTCTTGATGATGGAAAAAAGTTAACACTTCGCCATATAGCACCTGGCGATGCTATCATAGAACAAGCATTCATACGTAAACTTTCAGCTGAGTCTCGCTACCTGCGCTTTCACGGATCAATCAAAGAACTAAATAAGGGGGATCTGGAGAGGTTTACGAATCCCGACCCGCTCAACGCAGAAGCCCTGATTATTCTATATAAAGGAGAAATAAATGAAGAAGAAATCGGCGTTGCGCGATTCGTAATTGATCCTGATGGCGAGGGCTGCGAATTTGCAATTGTTGTTGCTGATGAATGGCAAAACCGTGGCCTTGGGGCAAAACTGATGAAAGCGTTGATAAGTCATGCTCAATCACGCGGAATAAAACGAATCCATGGCTCCGTACTCATAAATAACTCGGGTATGCTCCAGTTCATCAAAGGGTTGGGTTTTGAAAAAACTGCCGACCCTAATGATTCCTCGGTTATGATCGTTACAAAATATCTGAGGGACTAGTCAGGATAAAAATATTTTGGGGTGCGCATGGGGACGCCTATTAAAATATGCGTTACTATCTTTTTGAAAGTGCGATCTGGGGAAATCATGCCGAGACAATCAAGGATAGACAAACTGGGAGCGATGAATTATATTATTTTTATTACCATGGGGCTGAAGTTGGGAATGTGCCAATTCGCAGCCAGCAGAGCAGCACAGTGTGGGCTGACTATTGTGGATGAGTTGAGGCTTAGTCCCGAAATGCATAGAAACGCGTAAAAACATGGGCGTCCCCGTGCTCCCCCCTTGCAACTTGAATTCACCTGTTGGTGCACACTGCAATATGCTCGTCGAACAAATAGAGGCGTTAAAGACATCTAAAAATATCGCAGTTGAAGGGAAAAAATGATGAAAAAGTTCATAATATTTACCATTATAGCGGCAGTTTTATCGGGTTTGTTTTTTGGGTGCAGGACAATACAGCCGGAGCTTGCCAAGGCATATAGCGACCGAGGTAGGAATGAGCTCATCTTTGATAATTACAAAGGCGCCATTGAGGATTTTACTAAAGCAATTGAGTTTAATCCAGAAGATACGGACCTCTATGTTGGAAGAGGGCTCGCTTATCTGAAAAATGGCGATAATGAGGCAGCGAAAAGTGATTTTGATAAAGCCATCTCGCTGGATCCAAGCATGGAAAAGATATTAAAACCGCTGTTAAGCCCTGCCCAAACAACCAGCCGTTAACAAAAAGGCAGAAAGGAGAAACACTATGTGTTATTTGAAACGTTCGGTAGTAACAATGTTTTTTGCCTTAGTGTTTTTTATCTTTTGTTCCGTTGAAGTACAGGCCCAAGCCTTTCCTGAGCCTAACTGTGTGCGTGAAGATGGGACGCCCTGCTTTGGTGGCGGAACAGGGCCAAGAGAACCAAGTCCAAGGCCAGAAAGCAATACCAACATCTCAATTCGACACTTTAATGCCGGCTATGAGTATGAGAAGGCCGGGAATTGGACAGCGGCAGAAAATGAGTACCGTATGGCGATTCAATATTATCCAGATTGGGGAGGTTATCATTTTAAACTAGCATATATGCTTGAGAAACAAGGACGATATAATGAGGCCATTCAGTCGTATAAACAGAAGATCGCCCTGAACCCTCGAGATTCCACGACTTACAACAGTATCGGGGTTATCCTATTTAATAACCTCGGTAGATGGGAGGAAGCTGAAAAATGGTTCCTTGCTGCGCATCAGCGCAATCCTACCGATTCTTTGGCACGAGATAACCTTATTTTAACGGTTAAGAGGATACGCCAGAAAGTTTCGGATAATACCTTTAACAGAGCGATTGATTTGATGGAAAAAGGCGAAAGAGCAAAGGCAGAGTCCTTGTGGCGGAAACAGCTTCTCGTGAATCCGAATGATGCTGGTGCCTGGAAAAATCTTGGAGTTACTCTTGCGGGACAAGGACGTTGGTTGGCTGCCGAAGCAGCCTTACGAGAAGCGGTCCAGTTGGATCCGTCTAACATTCGCGGACTGAGGATTATAATGGAGAGCGCTGAACGAGGGAATGCCCTTAAAGAACTAATGGCCGCGAATGAACAAGGGTTGATGGCAACAAAAGAACTCAACATGGAAGCAATGAGGGGGCGAGCAATGTCCTGTTTTGATTTTAATGAAGACGCAACCAAAACCATTCGCTGCGCCTATTCAAAAGACAGCTCTGCAACAATTGCCTTCTTTGCGCCACGCGCCACCAGTCAATTAATTACGGGTGCACCCCCGGAACTTAAAAAATACCCTAAATTCATTGAGCTGGCGAAAGAGAATAAGCGGCTTGAGAAGGATTACGGGGAAGCCTGTGACGCGCTGCAAAAGCTGCTGAAAAGGAAGGATAGCGGTCAGGTAAGCACAGGAATGACTGATGTGTTGGTAGCGGAACAGAAACAAAAACTGTCGGCAATAAAGAATGAAAAAGATTTTAATGAGGTCAAGATACAGGAAAGTTATGTAGATTTAGGCTTCCGGCCTCCCAAATAGAAATTCATCACAACCGAAAGGAGATTTATCCCATGCTAAGAAGGGCAACTTCTAAAATCAGCCTTGTAATAATCGCTGCCCTGATAGCTTTGCCCTGCATAACACATGGCCAGGTACCGCAGCCGGTTGATGTTCCGTCAGAACTATCGGAACAGGAGCTGTCCGCGTTGCTCAAGCAGAGAACTAATTTGCTTGGCCAAAGGGACAGGCTGGAGCAAGAGATTCAGGAGCAGAAGAGTCAATGCGGTAACGTGAACGTAGAAGACAAAGAAAAGATGGCGTTCTGCAGCGAGTGGCGCGCCAGACTTGGCGAAAAATACACCAATTATATGAATGCTTCCAATAGCTTCAAGCAGAAAGTCATAGATAGGATGGAAGCCCTCATCGGGGACCTTAAAGAGCGCCTTGAAAGAGACGTGAGGGCTGTTCGCAACTTAGGGCTTGAAAGGAGGGCTGAAGATTTTGAAGAATGGGAGAAACTGGCTGTCGACTCCAGGGAGCAATTCAACAAACAAGCGACGGATTCTATAGCCGACTTATTTCTATCCGGAGCTTCGGACATAAACAAAGATTTCGTCAAACGCATAGGGTCATTAAATACGTTTTCTGCCCAGAAGCTTATTGGCAAGCTTAACAAAGCGGGCATACGGAATCAGGGAATCTGGGATATCATCAGGAAGATTGGCACTACCCGAGGAAAGCCGGAAAAAGCCAAAGCAACAAAAGAGCTGATAGAGCTTCTGAAGAAAGAGGGCGATTTAATAAAGATTTCTCAGAGTTTGAAAGACGGCCATAGCAATATCGAAACGGAGTCAGAAGCGTTTGTCACAATTCTGAGTTGGGGACTCTCTGGCCCTCTGGCAGGTTTTTTTGCAAGTGAAGTCAAGTTCATGTTCTCTTCTGTGTATTGCGCATTCGCTTCGAATGTAAGTGAGGATAATATCCAGAAATTAACCACACTAACGGAGAAAGACCTCAAATCCCTAAAGAGATTATCGGATCTCATGAAAGAGCATGTAGAGAAGCTCAAAAGCGCGAGACAGACTCTGAATAATCTGAAGTAGTGCGACTCATAGGGGAGCGCATGGGAACGCCCATGAAAATAAGCGTTGCTATCTTTTTGAAAATGTAATGTTGGGAAATCATACCGAGACAATCAAGTATAGACAAACCGGGAGCGTTGAATTATATTATTTTTATTTGCCATGGGGCTGAAGTTGGGAATGTGCCAATTCGCACCCAGCAGAGCAGCACAGCGTAGGATGACTATTGTGGATGAGTTGGGGCTTAGTCCTGAAAAGAGTAGAATCGCACAAAAACATGGGCGTCCCCGTGCTCCCTGTTGCCGCATACATCGATACCACGCGCAAGGAGAAGCGCACGGTTCACGCTGTTGGCGACGGAACGTTCATTGTTGACAGGCGCAAGATTGACCGGAAGAAGATGATGACCTCCAAGCTCCCATCTGGCTTTTAACGTTCATTGGCCAGCCACGAGGAAATTCTGGGAGCCAAAATGAAAAGCACGGCGGCGCCCAACTAGGCGTTTCACCGGAAAACTTTTCCGCTTCGCTCCAAAGTTTCCGGTTAACTTAACGTTATCCTTAATAAGAAGGAAATTATGACACTTGTAAACAGCAATAGAGAACACCTTGTTGACCAAAGGTTTGAGACTGATGTTTCAACTGTTGAATATAGTAACAAGTTGTTTCTAAGGGTAGTTGCCAAAGGTAGGAAATTTGAAAACATCGATTTCAAATATACAATCTTTGATACTGCCTATCTCAGGGATTGCATTTTCGACTCTTGTGATTTTACAGGCTGCAGGTTTGTAGGTGCTATACGTAACAAAAAGGTGATTGCAACTTAAGCGTCTTAGGTTCATTATCTATCTGTATTTCCTATTGATTTAAAGGAAAGGAGGTAGTGATGGACCAGATGGCCACAGAAAATTGCATTATCCTATCAGCGA
>JAHJRK010000422.1 GCA_018830925.1 Pseudomonadota bacterium | reverse complement strand
ATGGGCGGCTGGGAGTTTTTATATCGATTTTGTTCGGCGTGTGAGACGATGATATTTATAATGATTTTAATCGTCGTGTGTCGGTTATTTTTACAACATGCAATAAATCTTACATCTGTTTCTGAAAACAAAAAAGGGAAAGACCGTCAGATCTTTCCCTTGAATAAAATATCAGATATTCCGAAACAAACGAGGGTTAATATCTTGCTGCCCGGGGCGCTTTTCCTGCAAGAGGGCTATAAATCTTCATAATGGCAAATTTCATAACATCTACGGTCTTCATGCTGACAACGATATCAAAAAGGATTTTTTCGGCATTTTCCGGAATAACACAGGAATTGGACGCATCAAAGACCAAATCCGTAAAGCCCTTGATAAGTTTCTTGTGTTCCTTGTCGCTGAAAGGCACCTGGATAGCCTTTTTCCCGTCAATCATTTTAACTTGGTCAGCTAACTGAACGCCTTCAATTTTATTAAATCTTTCATCATCCAAAAAAATATTGATATTATAATCCGCCATGCAAGCACCTCCTGTTTAAATTACCGATTTTTCAAGCATACACCTGAATATTAAATGTATCCCAGCCTATGTAAATTTTTACCCCGCCAAATAATTTTACACCATGATTTTATAAAAGACGTGACTGCTATATTATGTTGCGATTTTATTGTCAAGAGGCTTATATTAATTCATTAAAAACAATTTGTTGTCTCACGCCTCACATCTCACTTGGACTTCGAATGCCGGAGATCGGACATCGTTTGTTTCGAAATTGGATATTCTATATTCGAAATTCGATATTCACTTCTTGTCTCATGCCTTAATGCCTCATCATCGCCGAATGAAGCCTTAAGGCCTGCAGACAGAAAGCTTCAAGTTTAGCCGTTATCAGTTGCGGAAAGGGTGACCCGTCGCTTTCAATTGCAAGAAATGGAAGATTATCCGCATCGGAGAGGACATCTCTTAGTCGCCTGTTGTCGGGTACGGCGGCAAGTTTGCCTTCTTTGTTCATTATTTCGGTCAATATTGCCTCTGAAAGCCTGTTTGGCATACATCCGAAAGGCCCTATTGCAATTACTCCACAGGCATGGGAAGCAACTTCGGCAATCGCGCTTCCAACCGTCAAAACCGCTTCTCCTGTGAGATTCGGAGATATGTAAGGCATCGCTGTTTTTATAATTGATTTTACATTTACAGCTTCGGCATGTACCAGACCTGAAAGCGAGAATGTTTTTTTGATGCTTTTCTCATATTTTCTCATGATCTTCTTTTTTAATGCA
This sequence comes from Pseudomonadota bacterium, assembly GCA_018830925.1. Lineage (GTDB taxonomy): Bacteria > Desulfobacterota > Desulfobacteria > Desulfobacterales > RPRI01 > RPRI01. The sequence goes on along the minus strand of JAHJRK010000422.1, from coordinate 5,710 downwards.
AAAGAGAGTTTTTGTCTCCCCGACATCCTTGCATCAACAAGATTTTTATCAACCAGATAATCGCAATAGTGAAGCCACTCGGCAACCGGAGAGCAAACGGTCGCAAATCCCATATCCGCAAGCTTTTCCGTAAGATTCTGTCTTGATATCGAATCTCTTCGGACAAATATCTCGCCGACAAGCGATATCTTTGGAACCTCATCCGGCGGAATTTTCATCGGAAGAGCTTTAAATTTTTCAGCGCTCTCTTTTATCCTCTTTCCGAAACTAATGAAGTCTCCTTTCTCCAGTTCACGGAGAATCAAACCCCATTCCTTCTCAAAAAGATTTAGAGCGGAATCACGATCAAGGGCATTTGTTAAAATCATTGAACGTATATCTTCCATCACATCCGATGCGATAACACCCCACCAACCTCTTTTGTGAAAATCGTTTCCCATTCCTCCGTATGAATTCTCGGAAGTAAGGGAGAGCATGGCTACATCAGGAATCCCGAGCCTTGAAATAAGATCTTCCATGAAAATATGATATTGGCCGAACCTGCAGGGACCGGAAGAAGTCGGCATAAAATAAACAAGAACCTCTTCCTTTGATTTTCCGTTATTTATGTAATCAAGAAGCGTCCCGGTAGTCAGTATCAGGGGCAGACACTCCTTGCAGGATGTGTTAGCGCGGCCCAGTCTAAGAACAGCTTTATCAGCCGGAGGGTGTGCCACAACATTATAGCCTTTTCCGCCTAATACCGCCGCAAAAGATTCGGTTGCGAGTCTGCCCATGGAAGGCAACAGCAGTTTTACACAGGGGTCGGTCATCGGCAGAGCACGGCCTGATGATGTAATTACTCTGGAAACTCCGTTTTCAAGAGCTATCTTTGCCTGTACGAATTTCTTTTTCCTTCCCGCAATCTTTTTTTCAGCAATAAGCTGCCTGTAGGAATTGACAATATCAATAAAGGCTTCGATCCTCGTTTCCAGCCCGGCATCGGCGGTATGGCTGTCAAGCTCAAGAGTTAATGACGGTTTTCTTCCCATCAGATCCCTGAAGTACCCGATAAGAAACGAATCGGGACCACAGGAAAAATTGGTTATATATGTGCCGAAAAGTTGGGGATGGCGTTCCACAACTTTCCCGGCTTTAAGCAGCAACTGCCCCATTCCCCAGTACATATGGCGTTTGCTCTCTTCATCATCGAAATCGAGAAAATCAAACGGCAACACACTGATGCCTCTCGAAGCAAATTTCCGTGGTATTCCCATGTGAGCTTCTTCGACAAAGCCATTGTATGACCTGGCAAAAATTACTACACCGAATTTTTCAGGATCTTTTTCAAGCTCTTTCAAGGCTTCATTCCCGACAAACTTCATCTCTTTAAAACATTTCTTCTGAGCATCAATCGCTGCAAGAAATGCGTTTTCAGCAGCTTTCCGGGGCACTCCCATCGATTTCGCAGTTTCAAGAAGAGGCTCTTTTGCGGATTCTATCCCGTGGGTAAGATCAATAAGCGGAGCAAGGATTTTTAGCCCTTTTTTCCTGAGCTCCTCAAGCCTTCTTCTGAATGTGGTTTGAAGATAAAATGTTTCTCCCTGAACAAGAGGACAGACCTGTGAACTTCTATACCCGTTTGAAACCGGCACGGCTTTAAAATGAGGCAGAAAAATAAACTCCGGAACATCATCGCCTGAAATAAGAGACCAGAAGAATCCATGTGACTGCTCTACAGGATAACAAAACGCCGCGTTTTTCTGATCAATTCCCTCTTGCAAAGGAGCTTTGGAAACTACGGGTTCAAATCCAATCTCATAAAAAAAGGTTGAATATAAAGGATAGTAAGTATTGACAAGAAAGGTCTTGTTTATTCCGATCCGGCCTTTTAACCCTTTCTTCGATCCGTTTAGTAAGTGAGAGAGTACTTCCTGCGTTTTTTTGCCCCTCAAGGGGGTACTGGAAAGAGTGGCAGGAAATAATCTCGTAAACTTACTTACACCCCTCAAGGGGGTACTGAAAATAGTCCCATTTATCGGGGTTAAGTGTGAAGCAGCATATTTATCAAAAACAAGCTTCTGGCGAACATGGACAAGGTCAAGCTTATCGGCATCGCTTTTGATATTGTGGCGCAGGTTATAGTAACGGTTGCAGGCGCCCCCGAACGGATATTTTTTATTCTCTAACTCTATCATTGCGATGTTGCAGCGCCGGTCGCATTCGTTTTTTTCTCCCTTACATGTAAATGCCTTTCCGTAACTGACCTCCCGACCCGCAAGCGTTTTCAGATCAAAACGCTTTTTTTGCATCAGGCCATTTTCTATTCTTCTCTTAACCTCCAGTGCCGCGCCGAATGCGCCCATAAGCCCTGGCTCGGGAGGCACAACAATCGGTTTGCCGACTAAAGCCGCCATAGCAAGAGGAACAGCGCGGTTGTAGCATACCCCCCCCTGCATGAATACTTTCTCTCCTACGGGCCTGTTTCCCTTGACCCTGTTCGAATAGTTCATGCAGATCGAATATACAAGACCTGCAACGATATCTTCGTGTTTTAATCCTTCGTGAATGGCATTTTTAATATCCGAGGCTATGAAAGCAGCGCATTGATCATTGAAGTTTGGAGGCCTTGACCCTCTTAAGGCAACACCGGCTATATCCTCCATCTTTATTCCCAGAGTTTCATGAGCAGATTCTTCGAGAAAGGAGCCTGTCCCTGCTGAACAGGCTTCGTTCATGGCATAATCCGAAGGCACTGAATTGGTAATGTATGTGTACTTTGCGTCCTGTCCTCCTATCTCAAATATCGTATCGACTTTTGAATCGAAATATACCGCAGCCGCCGCATGTGCGATTATTTCATTGATAATACCGTCCGTAAGTGCATGAAGGCCTGCAATCTGCCGGCCTGAACCGCATACACCGAGTCCGTCTATAATTATCCCGGAAAGCGGCACTTTCTTTTCAACCTCTTTTATTATATGCTCATAACACTTTTTTGAAGCTCCTACCGGATCTCCGTTTGTCCGCAGATAAACAGATCCGAGTATTGCATCATCCCTGTTTCTTAAAAGAACAGCTTTTGTAGTCGTCGAACCGACATCAAGGCCAAGTGTGCAAATGTCACCTGCTTTGATTTCACCTTCCGACATGGTCTTGAATTCCACCATGTTTTCAAAGTCTTTTAAAGGTAATAGCATTTCAAAGGATATCGATTCATTCTTAAACAAAGCTTCTGTGCCGGATAAAGGGAGAGTCTCATGTTCAAGAGCCCATAATGCAGCCCCAAGCGCTTCAAAATAAGGCGCCTCTTTGGGAACTATAAGGCCCGTGATTCCCCTTTGCAGATATTCTATCATCATACTGTTCCGGGTTGTTCCCCCGGTGATCATAATATTTTCTCTTTTCACCTTCTTTAAAAGTTCCAGGATCTTGTTTGCCATCATTTTACACAGGCCTGAAGTCACCCTGGCTTTGGGAATACCCTTGTTGGTTGCATGCGTACAATCCGATTTGCAGAAAACGGAGCAGCGACCGGAAACATTATGAGGCTCTTCCGTTGCTGCCCAAGAGGCCGCTTCTTCTATCGAAACATTCATCCTTCGAAGTTGCTGTAAAAAGAATTCGCCTGTCCCTGAAGCGCATTTGTTTCCGGTAAGAACATTGGATATCCTTCCTGCCCGGTTTAACACATAGACCATGAAAGTTTCACCGCCTGCTGAGACAATAGCCGGGGAGGAGATGTCCGGGCACTTTACAAATCCGTAAGCATATTCAACCGCTTCGGGTTCAGGAATAGCTGATAAATTCAAGAGGTTATGGAATTTACGGCCGGTTGAGGCTATCCTGTCGAAAGAATTCCCGATCTGTTCAAATGCTGAAAGGAGGGTACGTCTCGGATCACCTTCATGAGGAAGAGTTAAAAAGCCGGTGATATGGGGGTTGACAGGCAGATCGATTACTCCCGGACCGGGGCACCACTCCGCTTCGAGCTGAACAGCTGAAATAGTTGAAGCGCCGAGACAGAGCCCGAGTGATCTGATCTTTTCAGTGCGGGACTTTTTCATAACACCTCTTTGAGAACTTTGCATAACGCCTGCTCTGAAGCAATGTGGGTATGGGCTGTTGCCATCGCGTTTCCAATCACTTGAACCCTGGAATCCTGGAATCCTTGACCCCTATTCTTTATCACCATCTTCACTTGAACCCTCGAATCCTTGACCCCTTTCTCTCAATATTATAACGCTTTCGGCCCGAATATTCAAGAATGGAAACGATGACAGTAATAAGGAATGCCTGCAGAACTGTCGGGATTCCGTCGATGAGGCGGGCGTTCCTCAGTATAATGGCACTGATGCCGAGTGTGGCGCAGAGGAAGAAGATGAAAAGGACTACTTTTCTCCTGTCGCCAAAAACAGCAAGAAGACGGTGATGGATATGATCGGTACCAACATAATCGATCCAGTCCCGGAAATTTTTCACCTTGCCGGAGATGATGCGCTCTATGCTGATATAGGCCATATCGTAGATCAGGACCCAGAAAATGAGAACGGGGGTTGCAAAAGATACGATGGGATTGTTGTCAGCCCAGGCAGCCTTGATGGCCAGAGCCGAAAGGACGAACCCGACGAAGGTGCTCCCGGCGTCGCCTAAAAATATCGACGCCCGTTTGTGCAGACTGAAATTAAAAGGAAGGAAACCGAGGCAGCTTCCCAGCATGGCGATGGCGATCCATCCCATGAACGGCTGATTGGTCTGAAAGGCCACAAGCCCCAAAAAAAGGGAGATGATTGCGCTCACGCCCGTGGCCAAACCATCCATGCCGTCGATGAAGTTCATCGCGTTGGTAAGACCCACGATCCAGATTATAGAAAGGGCGGCGTTGAGGAGATAGCCCCATGTCGTATGGATCGGAAAGAGATTGAGGATGATTCCGGAACGGATCAGGAGGATGACGACAAAGATCTGGATGAAGAGCTTGTAGCCGGCACTAATATTTTTCCAGTCGTCGATGAGCCCGACGATTGCAACGACCGTGCCTCCGGCAATCAGGGTGATGTCCCTTGTATCCAGGATCATATTGGCCAGGAGAGCGGAGATAAAGGAGATGATAATGGCCACGCCGCCGAGCAGGGGAGTTACCTTGGAATGGATCTTCCGGCCTCCGGGGATATCGACGATACCGGCCTTTGTGGCGATAGCCGTCATGACCGGCGTGAGCAGGGCAGCGGTAGAAAAAGCAAAAAGAAAGATATAAAGCCAGCGGCCGAACTGTTCAAAAAATATATGACGGACAATGGGAATCAGGAGCAGGAGGAAAACGATCAGAGCCGACAACCAGACTATCCGCTGGAAAGAAGCCTTCCATGAATTTTCTCTGGAGAACATGCCGGTCACCTCATTTTAGAATGGATTGAAGATGATGAATTATGGTTTTAACCTCTGTATCGCGCAGGGATGGATATATGGGAAGAGAAACTGTCCCGAGAAAAGCTGCATCGGTCTGTGGATAACCTGTCATTCCAAGGTAATGATGGAGAGGTTTGAAGACCGGTCGTCGATAAGCGATGCCGGCGTTTCTGCCGGCGTCGAGCATCTTTAAAAGACGCTCCGTTCGAATGATGTAACGGTAATAGATATGCTCACGGTCCGAAGGGCAAACAGGCATGGATAAGGGATATTCTCGAAAAAATTCATTATACTGGCCGGCGATTGCCCGACGGCGTCCGAT
>JAHJRK010000421.1 GCA_018830925.1 Pseudomonadota bacterium | reverse complement strand
TTTAATTCTTTCAACACGCTCACGAATATTATCGGCCTTTGTTACAAGCTCTAAAAATTCTTTGGTGCCGAGAATTGTAAGGGCAATCTGCTGCTCAAAATAATCAAAAAAGACGGTTTCCTTTGGTAAAAATCGTTTTAACATAAGCGCTCCTTAAAAATTTAAGCGCTTCTACCACACTAAAAAGATTAAAACAAGTTTTTATCTACGGCAAAGATTCTGTTTTGTATTGCCATTTATTCGGGACTTTGATAATCAGAATGAGTCGCAGATTCTTCAGCAGTTTCTTAAGGATTCAAGGATTCGAGTGAAAGGAAAGCCTTTCAGAACTTCATAGAGATATCGGGGAGGTTGAGAGGATGCTTAAAGCTCTTATAAAATCATTAGAAAACAAACCCTTGAACCCTCGAATCCTTGCCCCCTTTCTCCCGACTAATTGGGAGAAGAACCGCATTAATTAATACGCAATAGTTGTTTATGTATTGTAAGAAAACAAACCGAAAACAAAAAGGAGGAAAAACAGATGAGGCTATTTAAGTTATGCTTGGTAGTGGCGATTGTATTTGCCATGTCCGGAGTTGCTTTTGCCGGACAGACTTTTGATTCTGTCAAGGCAAAAGGATTTGTTCAGGTTGGGGTAAATGGTGATTTATTCGGTTTTGGCAAGCCGGATGAAAAAGGTGTGTGGCGCGGTCTTGATGTTGATACGGCGCGCGCTGTTGCTGCCGCATTATTCGGCGATCCCGGCAAGGTCAAATTTATTCCATTAACATCCGTTCAGCGTTTTACTGCTCTTCAGGCCGGTGAAATCGATTTGCTGTGCCGGAATGCAACACAGACCCTTGGGCGCGATACGGAACTCGGCCTTGATTTCGCCCAGGTCAACTATTATGACGGCCAGGGATTTCTGGTACCCAAAAAGCTTAAAATAAAAACTGCAAAAGGGCTTGATGGCGCAACGGTTTGTGTTTTGCCCGGAACAACAACAGAGCTTAATGTTGCCGATTATTTCAGAACCAACAAGATGAAGATGAAACCGGTTGTCATTGAGAGCAATGCTGAACTCAACAAGGCTTTCTTTGCAGGTAGATGCGACTGCCTGACTTCCGATGCTTCCCAACTTGCAGCTGTTCGTTCCGTTGCCCCGAATCCTGATGACTATATGATTCTTCCCGACATCATTTCAAAGGAACCTCTTGCCCCTGCGGTACGCCATGGAGATAACCAGTGGAAGGATATAGTAAATTATTCTGTTCTTGCAATGATAGAAGCAGAAGAGCTTGGTATCACATCAAAAAATGTTGATGAAATGTTAAAAAGCACTAATCCTGTTGTTATGCGTTTTCTTGGTGTTACATCGGGAAACGGAAAGGCTCTTGGGCTCAGCGAGAAGTGGGCATACAATATAATCAAGCTGGTAGGAAATTATTCCGAGATTTTTGAGCGTAACGTCGGTGTAAACACGCCGCTCAAACTGGAGCGTGGCTTAAATGCCCTTTGGAAAGACGGCGGAATTATGTACTCTCCGCCTTTCAAATGACAACAGTCTGATTCAGCAGTTTTATCTTTATAATAGCTGACGGCAGCGGGTAAATTAACCACTTGCTGTCAGCTATTTTTTAATAAAAAGATGCAATTCATCGTAAATTTATAATTTATTGCCGTACTGCAAGAGAATAGAATGCAAAAAAGCAACAATTCAAACTCAACAGGTAATGCTGAACAGAAAATTCCTTTTTTGAATGATCCGAAAATACGCTCAATAATTTACCAGATCGTAACGATTTGTATGGTCGGGCTTCTCGGATACTACCTTTTTACAAATACGTTTGAAAATCTTCAAAGGCAATCCATTGCCACAGGTTTTGGTTTTATTGACAAGGAGGCTTCGTTTGAAATTGGCGAATCCCTGATTTCATATTCTTCAGCCGATACATATGGAAAGGCCCTGTTTGTTGGAGTTTTAAACACAATCAAGGTTGCCTTCATAGGCATTCTGATTACGGTTGTGCTGGGAACTTTTCTGGGGATCGCCCGCCTTTCCACAAACTGGCTTGTTTCAAAACTTGCGGCTGTTTATATCGAAGTAATGCAGGACATACCGATTCTGCTCCAGCTTTTTTTCTGGTATTCCTTTTTTTATGACATACTGCCTTCGCCAAGGGGGGCTCTTGAACCTGTGAAAGGGGTCTTCATGAGCAACCGTGGACTTGTTTTTGCTGTACCTGAATGGCATCCTGCCTTTAAATATATGATTGCCGTATTTATAGCGGGCTGCGTTGCCGCATATTTTTTGAGAAAGTGGGCCAAAAAGCGCCAGGAAAAAACAGGACAGATCTTTCCTCTATTCCTCTGCTCAACTGCGATTATACTTGGTTTGCCTCTTGTAACGTGGTTGTTTTCCGGAGCGCCTCATAAGATGAATGTTCCGGAGCTCATTGGATTTAATTTTCAGGGCGGCTTAAATATGAGTCCCGAATTCGGGGCTCTTTTACTGGGACTTGTGCTTTATACTGCCGCTTTTGTGGCCGAGATTGTACGCGCCGGCATTCAGGCTGTGAGCAAGGGTCAGACTGAAGCCGCCATGGCGATTGGATTAAAGCCCGGTCAAATATTAAATCTTGTTATTTTGCCCCAGGCTTTAAGAGTTATTATTCCGCCGCTTACCAGCCAGATGTTAAACCTCACAAAGAACAGCTCCCTTGCCGTTGCAATAGGATTCCCCGACTTTGTTTCGGTTGTCAGCACCACAATAAACCAGACCGGGCAGGCCATAGAAGGGATTTCAATGATAATGGTGGTTTATCTTTTTTTCAGCCTGCTGACCTCCCTCTTCATGAACTGGTATAACAAGAAAATAGCTCTTGTCGAAAGATAAATAATTCCATGAACATGTCAAAAGACAAATCAAAAAACAATAAAATTCATATCGAAGGATTAAAGGCGCCGATAATCAGGATCGGGATAATACAATGGATAAGAGTGAACCTGTTTAATGGTGTTTTAAATTCGATTCTTACAATCGTTATGCTGTTTCTCCTGTATAAAATTGTACCCCCTTTTATTAAATGGGCATTTATCGACAGTTTCTGGTTCTCAACCGCCAAAGAGTGCCGTGCCGGAGACGGAGCATGCTGGTCGATAATACCTGCGAATATACGGTTTATAATATTCGGCTTCTACCCGCATGAATTGCACTGGCGCCCGCTTCTTGCAATGATAATGATGGTTGGCCTGCTCTTATACTGCAAAAACAGGGATAATTGGAAGAAATCGCTCGTATATATTTGGATTTCAGGTCTTTTTATCATGGGACTGCTTATGAAAGGCGGTTTATTCGGATTGACTTCTGTTGACAGTGATCAGTGGGGGGGGTTGCCTCTTACTCTCATGCTTTCTGTTTTTGGTATGGTTGCTGCTTATCCTCTTGGAATCCTTCTTGCTCTCGGAAGAAGATCAAAAATGCCTGCTGTAAAAACAGTATGCATAATATATATTGAGCTTATACGGGGTGTTCCCCTTATAAGCCTGCTTTTCATGTCGGCGATTCTGTTCCCGTTGTTTCTTCCGCAAGGAGTCACGGTGAACAAGATTATCAGGGCACAGGCAGCAATAATAATGTTTACGGCAGCGTACATAGCTGAGGTTGTGAGGGGAGGTTTGCAGGCTATAACAAGAGGTCAGTATGAAGCGGCAGAATCTTTAGGGTTGAATTATTCCCAGAAAATGCGGCTGGTCATTCTGCCCCAGGCTTTAAAAATTGTTATTCCGCCCACTGTGGGCATATTGATATCGGCATTCAAGGACACATCTCTAGTTGTTATAATTGCTCTTTATGAGATTTTAAAAACCACAAGGACAACACTTTCAGATCCGGCATGGATGGGATTCAGCACGGAAGCCTATATCTTTGTGGCTATGATTTATTTTGTGTGCTGTTATTCCATGTCCAATTACAGCCGCCGGCTTGAAAAAGAGCTGCATTCATGATTAACGGATTTTTTGGCTTTTTACGAAAACGTCAAAAATGATAAAGGACGAATGGATTTATGAACAGCGAAGCAGAAACAAACCGTATAAAGCGGTCTTCCGAAGAGAAGATTATTGAAATTATTGATATGAACAAGTGGTTCGGCGACTTTCATGTTTTAATGGATATTAATCTTTCCGTTTACAAGGGCGAACGCATAGTTATCTGCGGACCTTCAGGATCGGGAAAATCCACTCTTATCCGCTGTATCAACCGCCTTGAAGAACACCAGAAGGGCAAAATA
>JAHJRK010000060.1 GCA_018830925.1 Pseudomonadota bacterium | reverse complement strand
GATCTTTTCAGGCTCTCCGGAGAAAATTTATTTTTGGTAAATGATTCGAGTTTCTCAATTAAATTCCCTAATTCGGCTATTGTGTATGCCAATGATTCATTAATGGCCATATAGGGAAGGCTTATGAGATGAGAAAATCGTGGCCGCAGATTCCTTACCCAGATATTATAAAGGCCGCAGACAGCATCACAGGTATAGCAGTGAACAATCCCGTCTAAGAAGCTGTAGTGACCTTCAAGGCCAAGAGCCATAAGATGGCGTACAGGCGGGCAAATAAAAGTCTGGAGCAGAGCATCCGCCTTGTGGAGATTCTCAGACTCCCCCCAGATCCTGAGAGGAATAATTCCAAATGAGTGAAGGATCTCAACAGGCGCGTATGAGCAGAATGTCCCTATAACAGAGCAGTCTTTCTTCTCTTTTTGCTTTTTAGCAATATCAAGACGGAGTTCACTCAGTTCTCTGAAATTCATACCCATTGACATTATCTCCGAAGGAGGACTTTGCAGTAAACAATCGAAAGAAAGAAACACCCTGGATCAGTCAAACCTGTAAATGATCGCTCCCCAGGTAACTCCTGAACCAAGCCCGATAAAAAGAACCGTGCTCCCCTTTCCTATTCTCTTCATCTCGATTGCCTCATCAAGAGCAATCGGTATACTTCCGGCAGTCGTATTTCCATATCTTTGAATGTTATGAAATATTTTCTCATCAGGAAGACCCATCGCGCTCTGGTAGGCCTGGTTTATTCTGAGATTTGCCTGATGGGGAATGACAAGATCAATGTCATTCATCGAAAGCCCTGCTTTTCCAAGGACCTCCTTTGTTATTTCAGGGAGTCTTCTTACCGCAAGCTTGAATATGGTCTTTCCGTCCATAACCGGATAATGGCGGCCTTCCTTTATCATTTCAACAGTCAAACGTGGTGTAACTCTTGATGAAGGTGCTTCAGTCATAAGGCTCATTGCAAGTTCACCCTGGGCATGAAGCGAAACGCCAAGAACGCCGATTTTTTCTTCTGTTTCAACACCTTCAAGGCAGACAGCACCGGCGCCGTCTCCGAAGATCACGGTCACATCCCTGCCTTTAGTCGAAATATCAAGACCCCCGCTGTGAATCTCCGCTCCGACAAAAAGAACACGGTTGGCAAGACCGCTTCTTATATATGCATCAGCAGTTGCTATGCCATAATGAAAACCTGTGCACTGCTGCCTGATATCAAGGGCAGGTGTTGTCGTAAGACCAAGCTTATGCTGCAAAAGGCATCCTGAACCGGGGAAAAAGATATCAGGGCTCAAAGTTGCAAAAATTATAAGATCAATATCCTCGGGTTTCCATCCGGCCCGCTTCATGGCAATTCTGGACGCTTCAAGTCCTAAATCCGATACGCCAATATTTTCATCTTTGTTTACCCAATAACGCTGCTCAATGCCTGTCCTCTGGCGGATCCACTCATCGGTAGTGTCCATCCATTTGGCTAAATCATCATTTGTGACAAGGCGGGTGGGAAGGTATCGGCCGGTTCCCCTTATAACAGTCTTTTTCATAAATATTTCATCTCCATAGAGCATCCTTCAAACCGGATGCTCTTTCTGTTTTGCGTAAAATTGCACTTCTGAGCACATTTTCTGTTCCCAGCAAAGCAATCTTTCCGGTTGTTCTTGTAAGTCCGGTGTAAATCAACTCTCTTGTCAGAACAGGATAATCTTTTTCCGGCAGAACAAGTATGACATTTTCAAACTCTGAACCCTGGCTTTTATGGACGGTCATGGCATAAGCGGTATCATGCTCAGGAAGAACGCCCGGGGAAAGTTTTCTCGCTGTTCCGGAGTCTCCGGGGAAAAATGCATGCAAATCCTCTTCATCCTTTCCGCCGGTTATTATTCCCATGTCACCGTTAAAAAGACCGAGGCTGTAGTTATTGCCCTTTATAAGAACCGGCCTTCCCCTGTACCAGCGGCCTGAAGGATTTATAAGCCTTTTTTTTGCCAGAACCGATTCCGAAAGGCCGTTTACGGCATCGACGCCGAACGGCCCTTTATTTATAGCGCAAAGTATTTTGAACCTGCCGAACGAGTCAAGGGCTGCAACCGGATCATCGATAGCAAGGTAATATCTATAACCTTCAAATATCTTTTTTTCAAGAGAGCAATTGAGTTCATTACGTGTTTTTATCTCTTCCCAGACAATTCTTTCATCTATTTTTTTTCTCAGAATATCAAAGAAAGTATCGGCTTCGCCGTTATTAACAGCCCTGCTTAAGCTTCCGATCCCGCTTGACTCAGAAAAACGATAGTTTTTTTGCAGAACAACAATGGAATCGCTCAGAACAGGTTTTCCGGATAATATGCAATCGGCCGGAAGTTCAATTCCTCCGAGCAAGGCCTGATATGATTCTGCAGGATACCCGGGTAAATCTCCCCTGTTGCAAATATCACCCAGGACTGATCCTGCTTCAACAGATGCAAGCTGGTCCTTGTCCCCTACAAGAATAATCCTTGCCTTGCCGGGGACCGCTTCAATGAGTTTTGCCAGCAATGCAAGATCAACCATTGAAGCTTCATCCACCACAACAACATCTGCCGAAAGAGGGTTATCTGCATTATGGTAAAAGCGTGATGAGCCCGGAATCGTTTTGAGCATCCGGTGGATAGTGTACGCATTTTCAGGCAACAGGTTTTTTACGGTCTCGCTGCAATCAATATTTATCTTGGTGCTCCGGATAGATTCGCTCAGTTTCGCGGCAGCTTTCCCTGTGGGAGCGCATAAATAAATTTTGAGTTTCTTTCCTGCTTCAACTTCTGTCAGAAGAGCCAGAATTTTTGCTATTGTTGTCGTTTTGCCGGTACCCGGGCCTCCCGAGATAACACAAAACCTTTTACATACCGATGTTACGGCCGCAATCTTCTGAAGGTTTACTTCTTCATCCGGATTATCAGGAAACAACCTTTTCAAAGCATTTTTTAACAGCTTAATATCTATGCCTTCAATATTATCTGCCGCCCGCAGCTTTATCGTATCGGAAAGCCTTTTTTCATAATTCCAGTACCTGTAAAGATAGAGCCTGTTTTTCCCGTCAAGTATCAATGGCCGGTAATCGCCCGGTCTGCCCACAACCTGCGCCCTGCCAAGTTTTTCAAGCCAGAGATCAAGAGGCGGGCATGCAACAGTC
>JAHJRK010000420.1 GCA_018830925.1 Pseudomonadota bacterium | reverse complement strand
CTACTTTGACAAAAGCAGCTTAACCAGGTGTCTGTTTTTACTTGACCAGATCAAACCTGTTCTGGCCGTCCATAATTGGTATCCTTAGGTGTCAGGAATACGATCCCTGAATGATAATGCTCGAATCGATCATATCTTCACCCCGGACAGCTTCCCGAACGGATTATTAAACGGGACATTCTTCGGCTTTTCAAATTTTGCCGGTTTCGGAACAGGTTTTTTCTCATCCCTCTTTCCGGGTTTTGCCTTTCTGCCCGGATTTGTTTTCATCGAAAGAGAAATTCTTTTTCTGTCAACATCAACATCAATGACCGTAACCGTGACTTTCTGATGCACTTTAACCAGCTCTCCCGGATCCCTGATATACCTGTCCGACAGTTCGCTCACATGCACAAGACCGTCCTGATGAACCCCCACATCCACAAATGCGCCGAACGCCGTAACATTTGTCACAATGCCCGGAAGTCTCATCCCGGCCCTTAGGTCTTCTATCTTTTCAACACCGCTCTCAAAGGCAAATTCTTCGAATTCCTCCCGCGGATCACGCCCAGGCTTTGCGAGTTCTTCCATTATATCCCTTAAAGTCGGAATCCCCGTGCTTTCGGTGACATACATGGAAATGTCGATTCCGCTTCTTTTTGCAGGATCTTTTATCAGGTCTTCAACGTTGCATGAAAGATCTTCAGCCATTTTATCAACAATGTGATAGCTCTCAGGATGGACCGCGCTCCCGTCAAGCGGATTTTTCGCATCCCTTATCCTTAAAAAACCGGCCGACTGTTCAAAGGCCTTCGGCCCAAGGCGTGGAACCTTTTTAAGCTCTTTCCTTGATTCGAAAGGCCCGTTTTCATCCCTGCACGCGACAATGTTTTTTGCAAGCTGTGGACCAAGGCCGGAAACATAGGTGAGAAGCTGTACGCTTGCTCTGTTCACATCAACCCCCACCCCATTCACACAGCTCATTACAACATCATCAAGAGACTGCTTCAATGCAGCCTGGTCGACATCATGCTGATACTGACCCACTCCGACCGATTTAGGGTCTATTTTGACAAGCTCGGAAAGGGGATCCATGAGCCTTCTTCCGATTGAAACAGAGCCTCTTACAGTCAGATCAAGGTCGGGAAACTCTTCTCTTGCTATTTCTGAAGCCGAATAAATCGACGCTCCGCTCTCATTGACCATTATAACCTGAATTTTTCCCGGAAAACCGATGCTTTTGACGAATGCCTCGGTCTCCCTTCCTGCTGTCCCGTTTCCGACGGCTATCGCTTCAACTTCAAAACGTTCACAAAGATCCTTCATTTTTTTGACAGCTTCTTCAGCCCCTTTTTCAGAAAAATGAGGATATATCGTATCATGGCAAAGGAGCTTCCCCTGACGGTCAAGGCAAACTATCTTGCATCCTGTTCTGAACCCTGGATCAATTCCCATCACCCGCTTTGCTCCGAGAGGAGGAGATAGCAGCAGGTTGCGGAGGTTGTCGGCAAAGACCCTTATTGCTTCGGAATCGGCTCTCTCTTTCGTCATAAGCCTTGCTTCCGTCTCCATCGAGCGCGAAAGGAGCCTTTTGTAACTGTCATGCATGGCAATCCTGACCTGGCCTGAATCGTCTCCTGATCCTTTTACAAACAGCCCTTCAAGCATATTAACGGCATCTTCTTCAGAAGGAGCAATGGTGAGGTTGAGAAGCTCTTCCTTCTCCCCTCTCCGCATGGCAAGAATCCTGTGAGAGGGGGCCTTAGCCGCCGGCTCCTGCCAGTCAAAATAATCCCTGTATTTTGAGCCTTCCTCCTCCTTTCCGGTTGCAACCCTGCATATGAACATACCTTTTGACGCAAAGAGATTTCTCAAAGCAGCACGCGCATTCTGATCTTCACTTACCATTTCGGCGATTATGTCCCTTGCACCGGAAAGCGCATCTTCAGTGCTTTCAACGCCCTTTTCGGGGTCAACAAACCGTTCCGCCTCTTTATCCGGATTGGCGCCTTCCTGTTTAAAGATAATCAGCGCAAGAGGTTCAAGACCTTTTTCCCTCGCGATGGTCGCTTTTGTCCGCCGTTTCGGCCTGAATGGCAGATAAATATCCTCAAGGACAGCAAGAGTGGAAACAGACATGACCTTTTCACGAAGCTCATCCGTAAGATGGCCGTTCTGCTCCAATGATTTTAAAACCGCTTCCCTGCGGCTGTCCAGCTCTTCAAGCCGGGTAAGCCTGTCCCTTATTGCCATAATCACAACCTCATCAAGGCTTCCGGTAACCTCCTTCCTGTACCGGGCAATAAAAGGAATTGTAGCGCCCTCTTCAAGAAGCTCTGAAACAGCCCTTACCTGCGATATATTTATATTCAGTTCATCAGTTATGTTAGATATATGTGCTTCGTTCATCTCTCCCCTTATTGGTTTCCGTATTGGCGCTTATTAAGTACTCAGGCTTCCGATTACTGATCAGTAAATCGTACATCGGACTTCGAATATCGAGAAAAGCCGAATTTCGCACTTCGAAGTTCGATCTCCGATATTCGATGTTCTATGTTCGATGTTTGATATTCGATGTCCGGATTCTGTATTTTTTCAGAAAATCAACCGGATTATACGAAAGCTTTGCCTTCCTCAAGCCTTCATTGTCAAGATCCTGCTCCCTGTTTACAATTTTATATCCTGCCATGTTATGTTCAAGAAACATCCGGTTTATTGCCTGGTAAGCTCCCTTGTAATCCTGGTTTCCCTTCTCAAAATGAATCAGGAGGGTATCATCCGACAACTGCTCCGCAACCGTATATGCCGCTATTTTACCATCCGCCATAACGGCTCCTCCTTTCAGATCCGGAAGTTTATGCCATGCTTTGAGTACCTTTTCTATAACCCGATTTTCAGAAGAAAGGGTTTCGGATGCTTCGCAATCCCGCCACGCGCACCAGTCATCCTGCATGGAAAGAGCATTATCAACCATGTCATGATCTAAAGGGATATAATCGTATTTGTACGTTTTAATGAACTGTGAAAGAAGATTTTTCTTTTTATGAAAACGATTTCCTTTCAATTCGACAAGCTCCTTAACCGAATAAAGATAGTCCCAGTGCCCCCTTGACTCTTCGATTGCCATTTCGCTGTGTCCGCAATTCTTCCAGATTGACACCAGGTCTTCCGGAATCCTTATAAACACGGCAGGTATGGAAAATTTCGACCCGAGAATTTTTTTCCAGTCCATATCTTTCCACGGCCCCACAGGCGCCCAGAAAACGGTTTCCGGTTTTGTCTGCTTTATCCATACGAGGTTTTCATCCCATGCCCACATGAGGCCATATTCATCAGCCCAGCCCCAGATGTTCACAAAACTGTAATCGGATGCGTTCTGTGTGCATCCGCGGAAAAGTCTCAGGTAATCCTGCTGCCTTTCAATATTTATCGGTTCAAACTGCAATTCCATCTTTTACCCTTTTTCCCGTGGATCGAGATTCGTTGATCGTACTTTTATAGTCTTAAGGTATTTAGACTGAAGACTTTTAATAGCTTCAGCCTTCTTTTTATCTTTCACTTCACTCCTGTCGCCTTTCGATATTCGATGTACGATCTTCGATATTCGGTGTACGAAGTTCGATGTCCGATATTCGATATTCGCCTTACCTGACCAGAATAATCCTTAAATCCATAACATTTGTATTTGTCGGCCCGGTAATCAAAAGATCTCCAAGCTTCCTGAAAAAATTATATGAATCATTATCGTTAAGATATTGAAGCGGATCTATTCCAATGACTGATGCTCTCCTTAACGTGGTTGAATCCGCAAAAGCCCCTGCCGCATCAGTCGGCCCGTCTGTTCCGTCGGTTCCTACGCTTAAAACAACAGTATTTTCAAGTCCTGCAATCTCAAGGGCTGCGGCAAGAGCAAATTCCTGGTTCCTTCCTCCAAGTCCTTTCCCTGTAACATTCACGGTAGTCTCTCCCCCTGAAATGATACATGCAGGCTTTGGAACCGGAAGGCCTGTTTTCACAATCTCTTTTGCTATTGCGCAGTGAAAAAGAGCAGCCTCTTTTGTATCCCCCTCTATCATTGATGAAAGAACAATGGTATTATATTTCAAACTTTCAGCCTTCTTTTTTGCGGACTTTATGGCCTCGATATTGCTTCCGACAATATAATTCCGGGTCTTTTCAAAAATCGTGTCTCCCGCTTTCGGTGTTTCAGGTATCTTTCCCTTTGCCCCGTCGGCCAAATATTTTACTACTTTTCCCGGCAGTTTCCTGCTTAAGTCGTATTTTTTAATTATTCCAAGGCAATCCTTATACGTACTCGAATCAAAAACCGTCGGGCCGGATGCTATGACATCAAGATCATCCCCGACAACATCCGAGAGAATCAGGGTAACAAGTGTTGCAGGAAAGACTGCTTTTGCAAGTCTTCCGCCCTTTACAAGAGAAGTGTGTTTCCGGATAGTGTTGATTTCATGAATGGTTGCCCCACAGGAGATAAGCATTTTTATTGTATTCTGCTTGTCTTTCAGGGTCAGTCCGGGCGCCGGAAAGGGAAGAAGCGCGGAGCCGCCTCCTGAAAACAGGCAGATAACAAGGTCATCTCTCCCTGCCTTCTTTGCCAGATCCAGTATCTTCGATGCGCCGGCGTGCCCATTTTTATCGGGAACAGGATGGCCCGCCTCGACAAGCTTCACATGTTTCAGGGAAGCGACATGGCCGTATTTGACATTGACTATGCCTTCAGTGATTCGCTCACCAAGAAGATCCTCAATAGCGGAAGACATGGGAGCGCCTGCTTTTCCGGCCCCGATTACAAATATATTGTCAAACTTGCCAAGGTTATATTTCAAACCCCCGATTAACAGATAATTTTTTCTCCGGCTGCAGAACCGTTTCACAGCAGCTTCAGGCTCAACTGCGGCAAGGCCTGCGTAAAAAATCCCGGAAGCGTGTTTGTGAAGCTTTTGAAAATCACAGGCGACAAGAGGCTTCTGCATTATTTTTTACTCCTGCTCAGTCTTGTAATCGCATCTTTAAATGAAGTGTATTCACCGTCATCTCTGTAACTCTTATACGGAGTTATTGACGGCTTTTTTTGTGCAAGTCTTGCTATTCCTTCCCGGAAAGTAAAAAACTTGTTTTCATCCTGCTGCGGCAAAAAAGTATCCGGAATGGAAGCCGTCGTTTCCTTATCAACAGTTTCGAATCTGTAGCCGTCTCTTTCAGGAATTACCCTCACCTTGATGTTTATTTTCCCGCTTTCAGGTTGTCCGGCAATCCGGCTCACTGCTTCTTTGTTCAGCTTATCAAGCTCATCAACTCTCTTTTCAACCATCTCCCTGTTGCCTGCCCATAAGAGTGATGATACCGTTATTACAAAGAAAATACCTATTATGCATTTTATAGCTTTTTTCATAGTACCTCCTTTCTTATGCCTGATTTATACCATCCCCATTTCCCCCGGTCAATCAACTATATGTCAGGTTATGCCCTCCCGGTAAATACCTGAACGTGGAACCAATGCGAGTTATTAATAGCTCTCATTGTGTTATGCAAGATCGCTCAATATAAATATTGCATAAACAAAATAATAAATGATATCTGAAAGCAGAAACTGCCGCACCCTCTTTTTAAACCCATATTATAAGGTAACGGATGGAGATAATCGTAACAAACAACCTGAGGCTTTCCGGAATTTCAACTCAGTTATATCAAATACTTACAGAAAGTCTTACAGTATCAAACCCCAAATGGGTGGAAAATGAGAGAATGGGGCGCTGGAACAGGGGAACTCCCAGAATTCTGCGTTTATACGACAGGATAAAAGGGGGAGGTCTCTGGATCCCGAGAGGCTTTATGCGTCAGCTCATCTTCCTCTGTAAACGACATGGAGTAGCATATGAAATAACAGACAAAAGGCGCTTGCTTCCTCCGGTTGATTTTAAATTCAGCGGCTCATTGAAGCCATTCCAGGATCAGGCGGTCAAAGTCATGCTTTCCAAGGATTTCGGCACATTGAGCGCACCGACCGGAAGCGGCAAGACCGTCATGGCGCTTTATATCATAGCGCAACGGATGCAGCCTGCATTGATAATAGTCCATACAAAAGAGCTCGCCTCACAGTGGATTGAGAGGATTGAAACATTTCTTGGAATCCCGAAAGAAGAGGTAGGAATTATAGGCTCGGGCAAAAAAATAACCGGCGACAAAATAACCGTAGCCCTTGTTCAGTCCATTTACAAGTGCGTTGAAGAAGTATCTTTAAGGACCGGTTTCCTCCTGGTGGACGAATGCCACAGGACGCCCAGCAGAACATTCACCGATGCAGTCACCGGTTTTGATTCGAAATATATGCTTGGATTGTCGGCGACACCCTGGCGCAGAGATAACCTGTCGAAGCTTATTTTCTGGCACCTTGGAGATGTCCGGCATGAAGTGGAGAAAGCCGGGCTGATTGAAACGGGAGATGTGGTGCCTGCGGAAGTCGTTGTAAGGGAAACAGATTTCAGTCCCTTTTTTGATCCCGTCAACGAATACAGCAGGATGCTCTCGGAACTTACCTCAAATGACGGCAGGAATCATCTTATAGCATCTGATATTGCAAATGAAGTGAAAAACGGCACGGGAAGCTGCTGCCTGGTTCTGACGGACAGGAAAAAACACTGCGAGACACTCCGGGCGCTTCTCAAATTCAAGCATAAAATATCATCCGAACTGCTCACCGGAGACGTGCCGGATGCCGGCAGAAAAGAGGTCCTTGACCGCCTTAATAACGGGGAAATAAAAGTCCTTGTGGCGACAGGCCAGCTCATCGGGGAAGGATTCGACTGCAAAAACCTCTCTACCCTTTTTATAGTCACACCCATAAAGTTCAGCGGGAGGGTGCTTCAGTATTTAGGAAGGGTCTTAAGGCCTGCTCCCGGCAAAAATAAAGCCGTTGTTTATGATTACGTTGATGTGAAAGTTGATATCTTGAAAGCGGCAGCCGTATCAAGGCAAAAAGTCTATGCCTCGTGGAAAAGTTAAGGCCCGTGATTCGTTGATAGTACTTCGAATATCGACTTACGCCTCTCGCCTCTCGCCTTTACTTCGCCCTTACAGTATTGCCTTCCCTTATTGAGTCTCCCGAAACTATTAGAGCTTCCGCGCTGTCGCCGAAAACTCCGGTTATTTTAACTTCGCCTGTTTTAGGCCCGGGAACAAGGAACCTATGACCCTGCATTCCGACAATCAAACTGTTTCCGAAAACCTCAAATGCCTTGCCCTGGACGACACCCGTATTGTTTCCGGAAGATATGGTGACTTTATCCCCGGAAACCGCAGAGACATATCCTTTCCAGGACTCTCTCTTCATTCTCTCGCATACCTTTTTCCCCGCTTCTCCGGCAATGTGCAAGAAAGCCTCTTTAAAAAAAGCCGGCTCTATTTTCCCGGATTTTATGGATTCCATCTCGATCTCATCCGAATATTTTTTGTGCGTAAAGCTTTCATCAAGGAGCTTTGTGCCGGTTTCGGTGTCAAGAACATTGATACGAACGGTCAAGCTTATCACAGGATAGGAATCTTTCCACAGCAGAATGCCCCGCGATTCATCGCCGGTTTTTATATCTGCTATGGAACCGGTCATTATTGCAGTCAGCCCCAGCTCCCTCCCCGTTTTACAAAGTTTAAAACTGTCAATGCCGCCGGATGAGAGCCTTGGAAGCTTTTCAAAATCTGAAGGGTAATTTTCGTCGTTATCCTTCAGGATAATAAGGCCGGAGCAGTTTCTCTGCAAAGCCCCTGCAAGATTGTTCCGGAGAGTTTCCTGAAAGTCAATCAGAGTATAAACAGTCCTGTTCTCAAAAACTGCCATTCCCATGCTCTTTCTCAGGCTTCCCGGAGCAACTTTCCCTCCAGCTTCGGTTTTCGGTTTCGCTTTTTCTTTCACTGCCGGCGCATAAACAACACTTACAGGAGCAACAGGCTGAAGCTTATCGGCCTTTACCAGAACAACTGGCGCTTTTTCCTCATTCAATACAACCGGCGGAGCCGCAGGCGGAAGTTTATCGGCCTTTGCCTGAACCATATCCGCTTCTTTCAATACGGCTGTTTCTTTTTTTACAGCCCCTTCTTTTGCCGGTGTTTTCTCTTTCGGGTACAGGACGGCGTTCACCTTCTTGTTTTTATCGCCTTCAACCTTAACCCGGCCATCATTCCTGTAAATGGTTATTCTGGAGCCTGTGACTGAATTCTTCTGATCAAAAACCTTCGAATTCTCTCCGGTTAAAACCACGATCATTGTTTTTGTATCGTATTCCGCCTGCTCGGTAAGCCCTACACCTTCTTCCGATTTTATTTCAACATTTCCGGTTGCGACAATCTTTTCAATCGATTCCGCCGTTCCGGGAGCTGCTTTGCTCTCCGCGCTCTCTTTATAATATATTTTGAGCCTGTCCGATTTGATGACAAAGTCACCCTGGGTTGCCTTCACATTCCCTATGAACTCGGCAAATTTGGCATCACTATCCGAACTCAGGCTGTCTGCCGTAACATGAATTTTTTCCATGGGCGCATCCTTCGGCAAAGGATTTTCACCGGCAAAAGCAACCGATAAAAGGAGGGAAATCATGAAAAAAAGAATGGCAAAATAATACCGGGCAGAGAATATACGTTTGGGCAACCTGATGAAACAATTCATTGATATTTCCTTCGGACATATATTTTCAATATTAAAAACGATATGTTCTTTAATAATCTTATTAATCGATTAAATCAAATATATTATTATCTTATCACAATCCCGGACAAGCTTCTAACAATTTTATCGCCTGGCCGGAAAAGTAGTTTTATTTAAACAAGTTAAACCATTATCATAGGTTTGCATTCATATTAAAATTGATAAAAATGATCAACCTGCAAATAAGAGCGGGGACATAGAGAACGTCCTGCTATACATATAGCTTCCTCCACAAATCATCAATCTCGACAAAAAGGCAAGACTTCAACGCGTAATTATTGATTTTATTTCCTCGAAAATTATGATATGTCACTACTGATTCTGTAGTGAATAATGATTTGAAGGGAAATCTGAATTCAAAAACAGCAACGAGACTCGTCAGGGAGTGGATAGACATCCGCCTTAACGAACTTGAAGAAGATTGGGAGCTGGCAAGAGCAGGTAAGGAAGTAAAGAAAATAGCTCCTTTGGAGTGAGGTGAATTATGTGGAATATGAACGACGTGATAAAAATAGAATATAGGGGAGGGTTTGTCTATCGTGTTGTATTCGACGATGGGAAGAGTGGTGACATAGACTTCTCAGGGTATGTCGGGAAAGGCCCTGTTTTTGAACCGCTGCGAGACACGGTCTTTTTCCAAAAGGCAACGATAGAAGGCGGAACAATCTCCTGGCCGAATGGCGCCGATGTAGCCCCTGAGACATTATACGAAAAAATAGGCTGCCAAGACGTTGCAGCCGATGCACAAGCGCCCGGCTGAACTCCGGCTTCAACCGCTTTTTTTATGGTTTTCTGAGGGGAAAGGTCCTTCACTTCGTTCAGGATAAACTCTGGGCGGAGTAGAAGGAGCGGGATGAGGGGCATGAACTGTCCATGCCCGGAAGTCCGTAACTGCACCGCCCGTAGCAAGAGGAATCTTTGAAGATTTCAAGTGATAATCCTTACTTCAATTTCAACCCGAAAGCTACTATTTTGTAGGAGGAGACAGCGATTCCAGTGGTTTGTCGATCTTGAAAAATCTTAATGCGGTTTTTTTATTGAAGCTTCCTGAAGTCAGTAAATCGTCAACCTCGATGAAAATGCAAGACTTCAATTTCTAAAATTATATAAGAGGGAAGTTCAGAATGCTTTAGATAAAAAGCTTGGATAAACTATTATTATTGAAGAGGTTGCAAGTGATAAGAAAATTTAATAGTAAGACCCCGAATATCGCAAAATCGGCGTTCGTGAGTGAAGCTGCTTACATCGTTGGAGATGTTGAAATTGGGCAGAACTCCAGTGTGTGGCCAGGTGCTGTGATCAGAGGGGATTTTGGAAAAATCACAATTGGCAATAATACAGCCATTGAAGATAATTGTGTTATCCATTCGGGCACACCGTCGACTGTAATAGGAGATGTGTTTATAGGCAATAGAGTCCATATCGGTCACGGCGCTGTTTTAAATTGTACTAGCGTTGGAGATGACGTTCTTATCGGAATGAATGCAACAATCCTACATGATGTTACAATTGGTAGCAAGTGCATTATAGGAGCCAACTGCTTAGTCCGTCAGGGGATGAAGATTCCCGACAATTCATTTGTAGTCGGCGTACCTGGCAAAATCAAAGGATCGCCTTCACCTGATCAACAATGGTGGATAAAAGAGGCGCACAAGGTGTATGCCAGATTATCCAGAAAATACAAGGCAGAAGGATTATAGGCATACTTGTAATTCATAGACATCGTTTCAATTTATTGATAAGAAATAATGTCTGCCAAATTGGAGCCAGGTTAAAATATGAGTACCACGACTTCATCGGAAAGATGTTATATAATAGAGTTGCTATCCTTGAAGATGACATTCGACTACATCAACAAGGATGAAACTCCCGTTGATGCAACCGGGAAAGTACTGATCTTTTTTCTATGTTCAGTAGATGTAGCTGTGCTTGATATCTGCGATGAGCTTTTTCAGCCTCCTTGCGCCTTTTCTCTCACCCCAGTGATCAACGACAATTATAATTCCCATTCCCATTGCCTCAATGATAAATGTTACTATAAACTGCAACTGTATGTGAGTCAATGCTATCTGTTTTTCAGCTTTCCACCTTCCAGATGTCTCCTGCTATTTGAGAGCTGGAGGGAGCCATCGTCAACATCGGTGGAATATCTTGAGTTCAACCATCAAGAAAGGTACTCTGTGGTAAAGGCATCGGATAACCGATGCCTTTACCCGAAAACCAAACAGACATCAATGTTTTATCAGCGCATAGACCGTAATATTTCCATTTTTAAGTCGGCAGATCTTACCCTCTTCTACAAGAAAACGCAGGTGAGAAATCGCCTCGCCAGTGGCAAACCAGCGTTGCGCAACCGGAAACTCTTCCCAGGAATTGCACCGGATGCCCCAAGTCATTCTGGATGCCACTTCAAAGGCGGTCAGAGGTCCCTCCTTCAGGATGTCCAAGGATTCCTCCGCTCTGATTGCGTGATGCTGTTTTAATTCGTCAATTCTCTGTCGATGATCACTAAAGATTCGACGGTGTCCGGGCAGAACTGTTTTCACTTCCAGCTCATAGACCTTGTCCAAGCTGGATAGATAATTCTTTAGCGGATTTTCATCGTCGGACCAGCACTGAATATAGGGCGTAATATCGATCAGAAGATGATCCCCTGCAATAAGAATTTTCCGGTCAGGTTCATACAGACAGATATGTCCCATGGTATGGCCGGGCGTTTGTACGCAGGCAAAATGGTAGTCGTCAATATTGAACATGTCCCCATCGTTTATAATGCTCAGTTCCGGCGTCCAGTCCGAACCATTTTTAAAGCCAGGATGCTGGTGAAGAGCGGTTCTTAATTCGTTTCCGGGAAAACCGTTTTTCCCGGCGTATTCAATCATAGGCTCAAACCCCTCCCAGGATTGGAGCAGTTCCTTATCCGGCCGGTTGAAATAAATAATACCGGTTTCTGCAACAAGCCTACCAACTAGACCAAAATGATCTGCGTGCAGATGGGTAATAAAAAAATCGGTATGATTCAGATCGACATGGAGTTCTTCCAGACTGGCCTGCATAGCCTTGAGACACTTCGGGTGATTGAATCCGGTATCGATCACTAGATTTCTGTCACCACCTTTAATAACATATGAATTCAAATATCTAAGTGGGCTTTCCGGTAACGGAATTTTAACTTGAAACAGATTGGGAAATATTTCCTTAAGCATAAAAACTCCTTTTGGGGAGTATTCGCGGCCGATTATTATTTGATCAACAGCTGCAAATATATTATCCATTTGATGGTCTTTCTGATTTTTGACATATAGAAAGATGCGATCGCTGAAAATTATACATTATTATAATCAGCTTCAAATTGTGCTAATTCTTTAATGATTAACTCCAACCGGGCTGTTGACCAAATCGCACTTTAAATGCGAACTTAATCTTAAATGAAAAATTAACTAACGTCAGCGGTCTTAATGTTTTACTAAATTCAACTGCATAACAATTTAATATAACATTATATATAATCTATTGGAGGCATACTCAACAAGCGGCCTACTCCAAGAGATACATCTTTCTTGCGATCATTCACTGGACAAAAGCCGTGATATGTGGTGCTCCAGAAATTTAAGCAGCCATCCGTGATCAAGGTTGTCAAAAAAACTTCGGATGTCCACTTCCAGCACCCAGTTCACCTTGCGTTTGGTGATCCCTATATAGATTGCGTCCAAAGCCCTATGCTGGCTTTTCCCTGGTCGGAATCCGTAGCTGAATCCCAGTCTTCTTCATATATCTGGTTCAGTACGGTCACCACGGCCAGTTCGGCTATCTTGTCTTCCAATGCTGCTATCCCGATTGGTCTTTGTTTGCCGTCCGGCTTTGGTACATAGATTCGCTTGGAGGGTTTGGCACGATAGGTTCCGTTTTGGATGTTGCGATATCAATACCGTGGATCTACTCGCAACGCTTCTGCAATTGTTGATCCCCCCTGTCTACCGACACTGAAAATCCGCCAGCTTTTGTTTCACTTCCTCCAGGACCGAGAAGAGGTTTTTGATGATGTCGTTGATGACCTCCGCCGCCGCCGGCACATCACCAATCAACCCGGCCACCTGGCCGCAGCATATCTCGGCGTTGTCTGCGTCACCCAAATGCTGGCCGGGATATTGGGAATGATCGGCCAGAAACACACTCAAGGCTTCAGCCGATGTCCCCGATCTCCTCATCTCCAGGTACTCCCGGGTAAACGTATTGCTCAGGTCTCGCGCCAGCATGAAATCCTTCGGTACCGACACGGTGCACACATCCTCCGCCCGGACAATGGCCTCTTTTACGTTCTGGTGGCTCTCCGATTCCTGCGTGACCATGAAGCGCGTCCCCAGATAGACGGCGTCGGCCCCCAGGGCCAGGGCGGCCAAGACCCCCCGTCCATCGCATATGCCCCCGCCTGTGATGACGGGAATCTTGACGGCATCGGCCACCATGGGGGTCAAAACCATGGTCGTCAGCTCCGTGAACCCTTTGTGGCCACCTGCTTCAAACCCCTCGCAGACAACGGCGTCTACGCCAACCGCCTCGGACTTCTTCGCGTGTTTCGGCGTGGAAACGGCATGAAAGACCTTGATCCCTGCACTCTGGAGCGTCTTGGTGTACACATTGGGTCCGCCCACCGATGTGATCACGACGGGGACGGCCTCCTCGATGACCACTTCCACGCACTTTTTCGAATACTTCATGGCATCCCCGACCCCAATGGGCACGTTTACGGCAAATGGGGCCCGGGTCAGGCTCTTCACCTTCTTGATCTGTTCCCGCAATCGTTCCCCCGTGAGCTCCACATCCGCCGTAATCGAATCGGCACCCGCATTCGGACCCAGGGTGCCCAACCCGCCTGCGTTCGATACCGCTGCAGCCAGACCGGCACCGCTCACCCAGTTCATCGGCGCCTGAATGATGGGATAACGGATCCCCACCAGTTCACATATGCGACTCTTTGCCATCTCCTACCTCCTAATTTGTTTTTAAGAAACCGTTTCTCCGCTGATCTCCCGCACCGGTTTGATGTCTCTGATCAAGGCGCCGACCTGTCCGGCCCCCGGGAAAAATCGATCAAACTTTTTTTTACAGTGCTTTGCGGGTTCGTCATAGTAATCTCTTGTAATGGCTGGATCGCTCGTTGAAAAATCCGAAAATTCTCAAAAACGGGTGCCATAGAATCTACTTATAGCTCTTGACATTTCGTAGTTATTCACCTAAATATGAGGTGACTAATTCAGGGGGTGCCTGCAGGTGGCTTGGGTTCTTAGGACAGGAAACAGGGATTTATAAGTGGTAAAGTGCTCCTGGTTTATGGTCATGCCGCAGCCTGTTTCTGCGGTTGAGTGCTGAAGTAAATCATAGACGGGGTCTTCCTGTCAAAGTTTTGGTGCCATCGTCTTTCGTTGTAGAACATGAAATAGGTGGCAAGTCCTTTCTTCACCTCCGCCATTGAACCATACGCCTTCAGGTAAATATCTTCGTACTTGACGCTTTTCCACAGCCGCTCGATAAAGACGTTGTCCATCCAACGGCCCTTGCCGTCCATGCTGATCGCAATGTCTCTTGAACGGAGAGCGTCTGTAAATGCTTCCGCGGTGAACTGGCTGCCTTGGTCCGTATTGAAGATCTCGGGGCAACCGTACTTCAATGAACCGCCGGAAGCGGAACCGTACGTCCGGTGGTGTGGGAGGAAGGCGGGGGTGACCCCGCCTCCTACCCGATTGATCTCAGTCCTGCGCTATTGCTCCCCGCCGTACAGCTCCTTGACCTTTGCCCTGTCGGGCGAGCCATCCTCAAGGAGTGGAAGATCGACCACGAATTCCACGCACTGGGGTTTCTTGTACCTTGCGATCCTCTCCCCCACAAAATCGATCAGCTCCTGTGGTTCAAGTGTCTCCCTTTCCTTCAACTGGCAAACCGCTTTGATCCCTTCTTTCCACTTGGAGTCGGGGACCCCGAAGACCACGGTTTTTTCAATTGCAGGGTGTTCAAGTATCACTTTTTCCACTTCAGCAGGATAGACATTCTCCCCTCCAGGCTTGATCAGCTCCTTTTCTGCCTTCCGGCCCGCATACCACAGGAAACCATCCTCATCAAAACGTCCCCGGTCTCCGGTATGATGCCACCCGTTCCTGAAGGTGTATTCAGTTTCCTCCGGTAGATTCCAGTAACTTTTAAAGATCATGGGACCTCTAGTGACGATCTCGCCTGTATGGCCTAACGGGACTTGGCGATCATAATCATCCACAAGACTCAATTCCACGAATGGAAGCATCTTCCCTGCTGAACCGGGCCTTTCGTCATACCGACCCAACGTGACAAATCCAGAAACCTCTGTCTGGCCATATAACGAGTAAAAGGTCCCTTCGGTGGTTTTCTGATATTTTTCGATTGTCTCCGGAGTATCTAGACCAGCAACGGCCTTAAGAGATGAGAGATCTCCCCCAGTTTTTTCGTTTTGCTCCAGGATTTGGGAAAGAATTGGCGAAAACTCGAATAAAACCGATACCTTTTTCTTTTCAATCAGCTTCACAGCCTCATCTGTCTCGTACTGATTCACGTTAACATTGAGGGCGCCTATTTGCAGGGCGATCATGGAAGAAAATAGCCCTGCTACATGAAAAAAAGGCAGAATGCTTAGATGGACATCTGCCGACCCCAAATTCAAATAGCCTGCAAACCCCCAACATGCGAGAAGAACATTAACATGACTTAATAGAGCACCCCTCGGTTGGCCTGCGACAGCAGCGGTATAAATAATGACAAAGCCATCATCAGAAGAAAGGGTCTCAGGTCGGTTAAAGTTGCCCTGATTGTCCATAAGCGCATCAAATTCAGAGAAACTGCCTTTTTCCTGACCAAGGTCAAAGTATTTTTTTACCGAGGGAAGTTTGTCCCTCAATCCTTCGATCGTTTCCTGAAATTCTTTATCGGAAAATAGAATTACTGGTTCGCAATCAGTCAAATTATAACCGATTTCCCCAGCGGATAACCTCCAGTTCAAAGGTGCCACGATAGCTCCAACGGCTGCCGCCGCAATGCATACAAGAAAACTCTCCACACTGTTTTTGCCTATTACTCCAATCCGATCACCTTTTTTTACGCCATTTCTCTGAAGACCAGCGGCTAATCGATCGACCTTTTTCTTAAGCTGCAAAAAGGTAAACGTCTCATTCGTTTCAGCTTCAAACCATGCCGGATTTTTCCTGAAGCTGATGGCGCTCCGGCTCAGCATGTCATAGATTGTATAATCATAGATTCCCATGCAATATTGCCCTCCCTATCAACAAACTCCTGGGTTCTTGTCCCATCTGGCCTAATTACCCGCAATAATGATGTTGCAAACACCTGAACCCGGCACACCGCCAATATTATGACTGAGGCCGAGAGATAGGTTTTTTACCTGCCGTGGGCCGGCCTTTTCCTGAAGCTGCTTATACACCTCATACATCATCCTCAGACCGCTTGGCGTCAAAATCAACCAGAAGCCTAACTTAAGCTTAACAGCTCTAACCAGGCGGCCACGATCGACTTCAGGGCTGCATCCTCCGCAGAACCTGACCAATATGCTCAGCCGCCGGACCATGTCTGCTTCAAGCCTCATCACCCCGGTCTCGCTATACACTTTTTATTGCTGATTCTTGATCCGGTCCCGAGTTTTTTTCCAATATTCGGCCTCGTTCATACCGACAATCGATTCAAAAAGCTGATCCGGTCTAATTCCCGCTATGGTTTCAGCATAAACTCGTTTGCGGTCAATACCGCTGCGGCGGGCGATCATAATCTTCTGCGCTGCCGGCGATCCAGCTCCGTGCATGGCCTCCGGCAGACCCGCGCCTACGGACATGTTTTCGATCAGTCTGAGCATCTTGAAAATATCGTCCACATCAACACCGTCGCGGCCGCTGAAACACTCCCTTATAATGTCTCCGAGTTCAGGCATATCCAGATCTTTTTCGGACGGGAGTGTGATGATTTTCCCCCCTGCGATATCGTGTGCCACCCGCATCCACTCGTAGGCCAGCTTGGTGATGTTCAGCTTTGTCACGTTGGCCAGCATTGGATTGATCGAGTAGGACCCCGATGGGGTTTGGTGTCCTTCGTAAGAGCAAGATAGGGAGCAGGACCAACATGTTTCGGCCATGGCAATCATGTCTGTGAGCTTGTCGACAATATGGGAAGCCTTGGCCACACCGTGGGCGTCTGCGATCCAATGGGAAGCGCCGATTACTACATCGGCAAGACCCACTTTACACCCACCATAGTTGGCTCGGTGATTCCCAGCGAAGGTCTCCACCAGGGATGCACAGAACTCCGCCTCTCCGGCCATGAAAACCCGCTCCCAAGGGATGAAGACATCCTTGAACAGAATCACTGCTTCCCCTCCGACGATGGCATATTTAGGATTGCCTGAGTCCAACGGGCTCTCAAGGCGGCGGCTATCATTGGTCTGGCGTGAAAAAATGTACTTTATCCCGCGTGTGTTCACAGGTGTTGCAAAAGATACGGCAAACTCCCGGTCATCTTCTCCCATGGCCCGAGTAGGCAACACGATGATCTCGTGGGAATTGATCGCCCCGGTAATGTGCGCCTTTGCCCCGTTCACAATGATGCCGTCCTGGTTACGGTTAGTGATTTTCAGATAAGCGTACGGGCTTTTTTGCTCTGACGGCCTGAAACTCCGGTCTCCCCGCGGATCGGTCATGGCGCCTGCGGACATTAAGTCTTTGGATTGCACATGACTTAGAAACTTTTTAAAATTCCTGTGGTATTGGGTTCCTCTCTCCTGATCCAAGTCGTAAGTCGTTGTATAAAGGGCATTCAGCGCGTCAAGACCGACGCATCTCTGA
The DNA here is from genome assembly GCA_018830925.1 of Pseudomonadota bacterium. Lineage (GTDB taxonomy): Bacteria > Desulfobacterota > Desulfobacteria > Desulfobacterales > RPRI01 > RPRI01. The sequence goes on along the minus strand of JAHJRK010000420.1, from coordinate 22,343 downwards.
AAGCATGTACCGGTCTTTTGTCCCAGCAGCCTCATCATCCGGATCTTTTTCACCAGGTCATCGATGCTGTGATGGATATGGGTGAACCTGTTTATGGTTTCACCGCTCAGATGAGAAGTGGCTGTCATGATCTCCGCATATTCAGGATCGCAAGCCAACTCATATGTCATTGCCGCTGTGTTAATATGTGGCATAAACATCAGTTCGTCTGTAACACGGGTAATCTTTCTGCCCATGTAATAAACCTCTAGTTCAAGCTCCTTTAAAGATTCAACGTACTCTCTTCCAGTCATTCGTGCCATGATTAAATCTCCTTCTCTTTCCGGAAGTTTTTCCCCGATACTCGTTAACCTATTGATGTGAATACTTAACGGCAGTTTGATCAATGGAACCATCTTCTGTCTTTGGCAAATCGTCACCAAATGTAACAGACCTGGGTTTTTTATATCCGGCTATTTTTCCCCCCACGAGTTCTGTCAAATCTATCTCTTCCTCATCTCCTCCGTCCTTCACAGGCCCTACGCAAAAGAGTCTTTTTACAAAATTGCATTTTGATTTTATCTGTTCAACTAATTTATGGAATTCATATTCAACAAACAATATTTGACGACACTTCTTTTAATCTGAAAACATATATCTTTAAACCCCAACTTGTCAGTCCTTTCCGACATTCTATAGCCTTCCACATAAAGATTTTGGACTGCGTTATCGGTCAGAATCCTCGACGACGTACTAACATGTAAGCCTTACTCGGATTCCTCTCTCTATCCTTGCTAAAATCATCATCTGAAACGCCATATATGCTACTTAATTTTAACAGTTTTTATTATTCAATCGATGTTTTGCGGGAACTGATCAATTATTCGCGTTTGTGCAAACCTCGCCCCCTTGTATTTATTAGGTCTTCTGGATCACCCCCATAATTAGCAAACCCACACTAAAAGCATTATTCAGCTTGGATAACAGCCGCATCTCCCTGCGCGAGACCGCCGCATATTGAACACACCCCGTATCTCCCACTACTCCGTCTAAGTTCATACAGAAGAGTCATCAAAATTCTTGCTCCGCTGGCGCCGACAGGATGCCCTATAGCTATTGCTCCTCCGTTTACATTTGTTATCTCTCGAAGTTTTTTTACTTTTTCGGCATTTCCTCTCCCTAATATTTTCGTTGCCACTAAAGGCATTACGGCAAATGCCTCATTTATTTCAATCCTATCAATATCATCAATAGTAAGCCCGGCTTTTTCAAGCGCCTTTTCAATTGCTGGCGCAGGCGCTACCGCTAGTAAACGGGGCTCCAGTGCGATACTTGCAATTGAAACTATTTTACCAAGAATATCAAGTCCCAGTTCATTTGCTTGTTTTCGTTTCATCAAAACGATGGCCGATGCGCCTGCGTCCAACCCCGGAGCATTACCGGCTGTTACGGTCAGACTGTTATAAACAGTTTTCAGCTCTGCTAATTTTTCGAGTTTGGTATTCGGCTTAGGAAATTCATCTTCCGCAAAAATATATTTTTCCCCCTTGCGTTGAAAAATTTCGATAGGTATTATTTCATCCATAAAAACTTTTTTTTCTTTTGCTTCCTGATATCTCATTTGGCTTTGGTAAGCCCATTCGTCCTGTTCTTCTCTACTGATGCCATGTTCCAGCGCTACTTCTCCCGCATCATAAGCTAAAGGCTTGTATCCGGTATATGTTACAGGGAACAGGTGGTCCTTGATCTGAGGCTGATCCAAGCCTTTAGCCCAGCGAACGTTGTGCATTACAAACGGAGTATTACTCATATTTTCCGTACCGACCGCCATAACAACATCGGCTTCACTCAGCCGTATATCCTTGTATCCTAAATGTATTGCTGTCAAAGATGAACAGCAGGCCCTGTCGATCGTCAGCGATAGAGTTTCGGGTGGAAAACCAGCTCTAAGCATTGCCTGCCTGGCGTTTACATTATATTCGATAGCAGCTTCGGACTGGATACACATGCCGTAGTAAATAACATCGACAATACTTTTTTCTAATTTTTTTCTATCGAGCACACCTTCCATTACCTTAACTGCGATATCTATACTGTGCATTTCCTTGAGGACACCGCCAAACTTGCTAAACGGTGATCTGGCCGCACTGACAATCACAACATCTTCATCCGTTTTTGTAGTAGCTCTTGTGTTTATTTCATTCACGTTGATTCTCCTTTGATATTAACGGCAGTATTATTTTTCGTCGTAATCATACCAGCCTTCTCCTGTTTTCCTTCCAAACTTACCGGCGCTTACGCGTTGTAGTAGATTCTGGGGAGGTCTGAACCGATCACCGAAAACTTTGACCAGCGACTCACATATAGGCACCTCGATATCGAGTCCTGACAGATCCGACAACTCGAACTGCCCCATTGGATGACCAAAGGCCAATCGCAGCGTTTTATCGATATCTTCTTTAGTTGCAATCCCTTCTTCCAATATGCGATAACACTCAAGCCGCATGGCAACTAATATTCTTGTACTTATAAATCCCTGTGAATCTTTGCAAACAACTGATTCTTTTCCCACTTTCAAAGAGAACTCTTTAATCCGGGATACGGTCTTTTCGGAGGTTTCAATACCCCGCACTATTTCGATCAGATTCATGGCTACTGGCGGGTTGAACCAATGCATCCCGATAACTCTCGAAGGATTCGATACAACTGACGCAATATCGGTTATACTGTATTGAGATGTATTGGATGCAAATACTGTTTCATTCAGACATATCGCATCCAGTTTTTTAAATATATCTTTTTTCAGATCCAAATTTTCATAAACGGCCTCGATAATGAGATCAGCATTTTTAACGGCCTCGCTTAAATTGGGTGTAAAGGATATTCGTTCAAGAATATCTTTTTTAGCCTTTTCATCTATTTTACCCTTTTTTATTCCGCGTTCCAGTGAATTCTCAATCTTGTATTTTGCCTTTTCTAACATCTCTTCTGAAATATCATATAATTTAACTTCTAAACCTGCCGTTGCAATCACTTGCGAGATTCCATGCCCCATGATTCCCGCTCCGATAACCGCGACTTTTTTTATATCCATGACAACTCCTCTTTCCCTTTAAAAAACACCATTGATTCAAGCTTATATTGCTTTTCTGAGACATTTTTCTAATTTTTTTTACCCAGCAAAAGATTTATCGATAATTTCCATTACGGGACTCGCATCTGATTTTAATTCTTCAAATTTACCGATCGTTCTTTTGAGAATTGTTCCGATATAAAATTTAGCGCTTGATATCTTACCGGCATAAAATGCGGCTTCTTTATTTATGTGTAGTGTATTATCCTTTTTCTCTTTATTCTCACCGGACTTATATCTGGTCAATTCTTTATGAGAAATCGTCAACTGCCACAAATGCATCCAACCCAGTACGACATCCCCCATCGCCTCAAGAAAAGGCGTTGCTTTTATGTACAAATGTAACGCATCCTTTTCCTTTGCCATTTCCACTACTCCATCAACAATTTCAATAAGGCCATCTTTTGCTTTCCTCACTGTCTTCGCGTATTCCTTGATTTCTTCAATATCATCTGCTTTTTCTATTGCCGTATCAATTCGTTTCATGAGTTGATGGAAGTCAACCAATTTATTTCTGATAAGTTTTCTAAACAACAAATCCATCGCCTGAATACCGTTTGTTCCCTCAAAAAGGGAGGTAATTTTACAATCACGCGCAAATCGCTCAAATGGGTAATCTGAGCAATAACCATATCCACCAGCACATTGGATGGCTAATCCGGTTATTTCCCATGATCTGTCTGTAATATAAGCTTTAACTATGGGAATGAGTAGATTAACCAACCCCTCCCATTCCGCCTTGTCGTCACCCTCTGAAATTTTTGCGTAGTCGATGCAGAGACTGGTAAAATAAGATAACGCTCTACAGCCTTCAACATACGCCTTCATTGTCAGAAGCATCCGCTTTATATCAGGATGCTGGATAATAGGAACCGGCGTCTTGTTATCATGTATTGAAACCCCCTGGATGCGACTTTTTGTATAATCCACTGCGTGCAAATATGCGCTTGAAGAAAGTGCAAGTCCCTCAATCCCTACAAGCAGCCGCTGTTCGTTCATCATGTGAAACATCTCTAAAATCCCTTTTCGCTGCTCACCAAGGAGGTATCCGACACATCCACCCTTATCTCCGAACACCATTGTACAAGTGCAAAGACCATGGCACCCCATTTTGTGCTCGATTCCGGTGCATCGCACGTCATTTCTATCTTCAAGTTTTCCATCCTCTCCAACCAGATATTTCGGAACGATAAACAGTGAAAGGCCTTTTGTTCCTGACGGGTCCCCTTCGACCCTTGCCAGTACCATATGGACTATATTCTCGGTAAGATCGTGCTCGCCTGCAGAAATAAAGATTTTTGTACCGTAGATTGAATAAGTGCCGTCGTCGTTTTCAGCCGCCTTTGTTTCTATGGCGCCCACATCGCTTCCAGCGCCGGATTCCGTGAGACACATTGTGCCCATCCATTCGCCGGAGTACAGTTTTTTAAGAAACTGTTTTTTTTGATGGCTGTCTCCGAAAACTTCAATAAGTTTCGCAGCTCCATGCGTCAACTCAGCAGCGCCGTACAAACAAACAGACCCCGCATAAAAAACCTCGGATATTGCCGTTCCAATGACAAGCGGGAACCCCTCCCCCCCAACCTCAGCACTTTCACACATGGCAATCCAGTTGCCCTGCCGAAGCATTTTATATAGAGCGTGGTAACTTTCAGGCATCTTAACCGAATTGTCCTCAGTATTGTAAATACAGCCTTTGTCATCTGCCTCTTTATTTGTCGGCATTAATTTATCTTTTGCTAATTTATGAGCCTCTTTCAGTGCCATATCACACATTTTATATGAGTATTCGTTATAGAGAGAATGTTCTAATAATTCTTTTATTCTAAGCATTTCTTGTAAAACGAACGACTGATCTCTTTTATCTACTAATAAGTTTTCCATTTTTTTTCCTCTAATACAGCCATAATAATCAATAAATAGTGACTTCTCCAAAGGCTACTTGCTCGACGGTCATTACTGAATTATAACATAGCCTTCCATATGAAGATTTTGGACCGCGTTATCGGTCGGGATCCTCGACGACGCACTAACATGTACTCCTTACTCGGATTCCTCCATCTATCCTTGCCAAAATCATTATCTGAAACGCTATAGATTTACGTGCGCGTGTATTAAAGCTGAAAGCGTTACAAGAAACGATTGTCCTGCCGACAATAAGTCTAATAATCCGGTTAGGCTCCGCATACTACCATATAGAGAACCCTCCATCTATGGTGATAGTCTCTCCTGTCATGAAGTCGGATGCCTTTGATGCAAGAAAAATAATGGCGCCACCCAACTCCTCGGGTACTCCAAATTTCTTAAGCGGCGTTTTGGAAAGGAAGTATTTTCTCGTATTTGGATCCCCAAGCTCATTTTTCACCATTTCCGTTTCAAACCACCCCGGAGCAATGGCATTGACCCTGATATTGTGGGGAGCCAGTTCAAGGGCCAGAGATCTGGTGAACTGAATTATCGCAGCCTTGGAAGCTGAATAGGCAGAAGACGTCTGAGCGGCCCGCTTTCCGAGGACAGACGCTATATTGATGATCTTTCCATTTTTCTGATCAACCATATGTCTTCCCACTGCCTTGCAGGTAAGGAAAATACCCTTTAGATTGATATTTAGAGTTTTGTCCCAATCCTCGGCAGTCATATCAAGGGCCGTTGCAGGGAGATAGATCCCAGCATTGTTCACGAGGATGTCTATCTTCCCGAAAGAGTCAATCACCTGGCCTGCCATACCGATGATATCCTTTTCCCTGCTTATGTCGGCCTTTACGGCAACCGCCTTCCTACCCGAGGCAAGGATTTCATCCCTGACCTCTTCAATCAACTTCTGTGATCTGCTTGCCACCGCCACATCTGCACCGGCGCCTGCAAGAGCCAGGGCCATTGCCTTTCCCAAGCCTTTGCTTGCTCCAACCACAAGGGCTGACCTCCCCTCTAAACCGAACAGTTCTTTTATCATTCTTATTTCCTCTCTCAACCGCACTTGATAACATAAGCTTTATGTCAATAACTTCTTGGTAGACCCAGGAAATGCTCCCCAATATAGTTGAGAATCATTTCATTGTTGACAGGGGCAATCCGAAGGGCACGTATTGCATTGGAAAAATTAATTACGTCATATTCCTTGGTAAGGCCATAACCACCATGTACCTGTATGGCTGCATCACACGCATGAAAGGCCGCCTCACTGGAGGCAAGTTTTGCCATATTGGCATACATCCCCGTTATGCCGGAGTTTTCGCCGCCATCCAGAGCCTGAGATGCCTTCCGGTTTGCGAGGCTGGCCAATTGAAGCCCGATAAAGGCGCGGCTCAGGGGATGCTGTACCCCTTGGTACTTGCCGATGGGATCGCCGAAGATATTCCTCTCACGCGAATAATTAACGGCCTTTTCAAGTACATATTTTCCCATCCCGAGAGCAAAACAGGAGATGATCACTCTCTCAAGATTGAGACCTGAGAGCAGGTAAGAAAAACCCATATTTTCTTTCCCGATCAGATCTTTTGCAGGCACTTTGACGTCGTCAAAAAACACGGTATATTGCTTATCAGGTGTAACGATGTCAATGTCCTGGGTCTGCATGGATATGCCTTCAGCGTGTGAATCGAGGACAAACAGGCTGATCCCGTTCTTTCTTGCCTCCCTGCTATCTTCGTTGAAAGGCATTGTTCGAGCTACAAGGAGCATATATTTTGATTCGTCTGCGCCGGTAATAAATAGCTTTTGACCATTAATCCGATATGAATCCCCATCCCTTATAGCAGCTGTCCTTATCCGCAAGGAGTTTGTTCCCGCATCAGGCTCGGTCAGCGCAAAGCTGAAATATGTGCCTCGGGCCATCTGGGGGAGGTATTCCCTTTTCAGAGCTTCGCTTCCATGCAGGAGCATAATACTATCCATGAAAAAGCTTACAAAATGGAGAGTAAACAGGCCTTTTTTCGCAAGCTCCTCCAAAAATACTCTCATATCACTGAAAGAGAGGCTTGCGCCACCATATTCCTCAGGAATGACAAGTCCAAAATACCCATTATCGGCGATTTCATCCCACATCTCCTGTGGAAATTCCTTTTTCTCCGCCTTGGCAAGCCAGTATTCCCGGCCATACCGATTGGCAAGCTTGCCTACAAAATCGGCCATAATGCGCTGATCCTGCGTATACTCGTCACGGTCTACTTTTTCAAACAGCATCTCGTCTCCTTCAAAAAGAGTCGTGGTTCTCAATGTTGGCCAAAGTATCTGTTCCTGCTGGATCGAAAATAGAATTCAGTCATCAGCTCTTGATACCCGCCAGATTCTTTGCAATTTTCTTTCTCAGCTCAAGGTCATAGTTGGTCCTGATTCCAATCTTTTCCATAATCGGCGATCCCCCTCCATGGACTCCGGCGTACTGGTAGACCCCCGCAATAGCTGAACAGCTATAATCGGAGATAAATCTGAAGAGACGATGCTGGTCCTCAGCGGAAACAGAAGGGTTGCGCATGATATATTTATGGAGAAGATCGCCCGTCTCTTCACTGTACCAGTCATCTTCAAAAGGAATGGTTGCAGGGAACCCTCCAGCTACCTTTGCAAGTATTTCATACTCGTGGTAGATATTTTCGCCGGCGATATAGCGACCAGCATTTGAGTAAATGAAGGCAGGTTCATAAATTCCTGATAAAGACTCTTTCCCCTTGACTGAAGCGGCAATCCCGGCGGCAAAGACCAGTTCGGCCAGAATCATAAGCTCTGATATGTCATCCACAACATGGGGGGCCTTGCCAATGCCGTTATAGTCGGCGACCAGGGCAGTTAGACCCATAATAATATCAGTTACAGCCGGTTTGCAGCCGCAGTAGGTATGCCGATGGTAATTGGCAAACAACAAGGCCATTCGGGCGCCGAACTCCCACTCCCCGCACATGAATACCCTCTCCCATGGAATAAAGACATCATCAAAAATCGTCATGGAATCGGACATGCCGAACTCGCTACCAGGGGCAGAGAGATGTTTGCGCTCGCGCATGGAGCTGACCCTGCACACCAGTTTTATGCCTTCAGTATCAGCCGGGATGGCAAAGGCGACGGCCCAAGCCCCTTCTTCCTTCGTCAGCGCCCGCGTGGGAAGAACAATAATTTCTTCAGCGTAGGGACCAGTCGTATTATGCGCCTTTGCGCCCCTCACGACTATTCCATCGGACCTCTTCTCAACCACACGAAGATAGAGGTCAAGGTCTTCCTGCTCATGGGGCCGCTTGCTGCGGTCTCCTTTGACATCTGTCTGGGCCGCATTGCCGATCAGGTCGTTTTCCTGAAAATGCTTAAGAAACACCAGAAAGTTTTTATGATATTCCGTCCCCTTTGCCTCATCTATCTCTCTCGATACGACCCCCACAGCATTGAGGGCGTCCGTGCCCATGCATCTCTGAATGCAGCTACCGCTTTTCCAACACAATTTCCTTGTCATTTCCTGTTTATTCAACAGATCCTGGACGCTCCGGTGCGTGTGGTTGAAGCGATTGATCTCGCGGCCGTCAACTTCAGACTTTACAACAACAAGTGGCCGCAGATCAGGATCATCCACGGCATTAAAAGTACATCTTATCACATTCAGGGATTTCTCGAAGATGGGATCATGACGACCAACCTTCTTGCCACTCACATACACGTTGTTTCTTAGCTTACCTATGTCCTCGTAATATTGCACTGCCGTTCTCATCTCTATATCTCCTATAATTCGATAATGTCTTCCAACGATCACACCTTAGATAGAGCGACCCAGCTCATCCGCTTCACTCTGGGATTCCAGAAGAGACCTCGGGTTTTTGGCATCTCCGATAAAGTAGACTTCCAGCCCTTTCCTCTTGAAAAGATCTGCCAGAGTCCTGATGGATCTCATCCCCTCTGAAAGAACCATGTCCTCAAAATGGTCAAGCCTGATCTCTTTATCCCCCACTCGAAAAAGAACTCCCTGGGGCAAAAATCGCTTTATGGAAACCTCTTTGTAGCGTTTGACATTTTGCTGCTTCAGCCTTTCTATCAAAAAAACCCTGTCATTGGCCGCCATTTCTATTGCAAAATGCCCGTCTCTATGGAGGACCACCACCTCCTTGCCCTTTCCGGCCAGGAAATCCGCAGTTTCAAGCCCCACCTGATTTCCGCCCAGTACAATCACTCTGTCACCAAGACTCACCTCCCCTTTGAGCACCTCGACTACGGTATGGATATCCATATCGGTATCAAAGAGCCCCTCGATCTGCGGCATCTCGGGAAGACTCCCCGTAGCAAGAACGATTGTATCCGGTTTAATTGAATCTACAAGGTCATCGTCAATCAGCACATTCAATCTTATCTCAACGCACAGCTTTTCCAGTTCCCTTTGATAGTAGTCGATAAGTTCCATAAACTCTGAACGCCCGGGCGGTATAGAGGCTAGCCGCAACATGCCACCGACATGCATCTTCTGCTCGCATACTATGACTTTATGACCGCGAATGGCTGCCAGTCTCGATACGGCCAAACCAGAAGGGCCTGCGCCAATGACCAATATTTTCTTTGGGTTTGCGACTTTCTCATGGCCCTTGAACAGATATTCCCTGTTTACTTCGGGATTCATCACACAGGTGGCGGCTTCCAGAGAAAAGACATTGTGCGCACAACCCAGACAGCAGCCGAGGCAAGGTCTGATATCTGCAATGTTGCCCATCCTGGCCTTATTAGACAGTTCGGGGTCCGCCAGATGGGCACGGCCCATGGAGATCATGTCGGCCCTCCCTTCTTTGATGATGCGATCTGCATGTTCAGGATTCTTTATTCTCCCCACGCCTATTACAGGGATCGACACCACCTTTTTGATCTCTTCGGCCAAGTGAATAAAGACCCCTTGCCTGGCATACATGGATGGAATACTTATGCCTGGCGGGTAGGATCCATAAATGCCCGCTGTAATATGGAGGTATGCTGCGCCCTCCCTCTCAAGAATGGGGGCAATCCGTTTGGCGTCTTCAATAATCCATCCATCCTTGATGAAGTCATCACCGTTTATTCTGATCCCTAATGGAAAATCAGGGCTCGTTTTTTTCTTGATATCTCTGACGGCCTCCAGCAGGAATCGGATCCTGTTTTCAAAAGAACCGCCATATGCGTCTTCTCTTTTATTGGAATTCAAGGCCAAAAACTGCGTCACCAGATAGCCGTGAGCCCCGTGAATTTCAACGAAATCAAAACCCGCTTCCTCGCTCCTGCGGGCAGAGTCTCCGAAAGCCTCCACCATCTCCCCGATCTCTGGTATTGTAAGTTCCCGGGGCGTCCCTCTGACCACCCCCTGGGCCGGGAGGGGAGAGGGCGCAACCCCTTTGCCGTGGTAACACTGCCTTCCGCCGTGAAGTAGCTGTATCCCGAATTTCACGTCATATTGATGAATTGCATCGGTCATCTCCCTGAATGCCGGGATATACTCGTCAGCCCAGATTCGCGGCAGTTTGGGGAGATCCAGCCCTGTGGGGTGAACAGCGGCCCCTCCTACGATCATCATGCCGGTCCCGCCCTTAGCCCTTGCAGCAAAATACGCCTTGAGCTGGTCAGTGACGTATCCCCCCTCATCAACACCGAAATTGATACCCATTGGGGGCATAACCAATCTGTTTTTCACCTCCATAGCCCCGATCTTTATGGGTGAAAAGAGATATTTTAGCGCTGTCATCGTCTTGTGTCCCCTATTTCTTGTGTAGTGCTACCTTCATGGTAAGAATAGCTACGTCTTCTTCCTTTTGATTTCTTATACTGCTCTTAAAAGAGACAACCCCGCCCTTTTCCTTTTCCTGTTTCTCCAAGACCTCCATCTCCACATGGATTGTATCCCCTATTTTGGTGGGCCCCACAAACCGGACCTTGTCCATTCCGTAAAAGGCCAGAACAGCCATTTCTCCGAGAGGCATCAACCCGGAAGCCACAGCAAGGACAAGGAAGCCATGTGCTATCCGCTCGCCGAACGGCCCTTTCTTTGCAAATTCAATGTCTGTGTGAAGCTGATGCCAGTCACCGCTAAATGCCGAAAAAAGCACAATATCAGCCTCAGTAATAGACCTGCTCTTGGTTACTATTTTTTCTCCTATTTCAAAGTCATCAAAATATCTCATTTTATTCACCTACCCATTTACAGGATTTCTAATTGCGATTAGGGTGCATGCCCGTTTCACAACATATCGTGGCGTATCACGTACATTTATTTATGCCTTACACGTTTGATTGGTTCTTCAGCCCTAAGGTAGCTTTCTCTCCGATACTCCCGTATATTTGCATTCGGCAACCCGCAGCTTGATTGTTTCACTCTCCTCAACTGCATGGGCAATCATCCCCGGCATAAATGAGAGCGCAGCAATTCCCGCCATCTCTTTGGGTGCAAATCCTAACTCGCTCAAAACACATCCCATCATCCCATCTATATTGATGGGAAACTTTTTACCGGTTATCTCACCAAATGCTTTGTGGATCTCGTCGTAGATATCCCCCTTTTCTCCCCACACGCCATTTTCCACGGCCACCTCTTTCAGTGCAATGGCTCTGGGGTCTCCTGTTGGATGGAGGGGATGACCGAGTCCCGGCATCCTCTTCCTTTTGGCCTTATGGTCTTCTACGGTCTTGGTGGCCGCTTCTTTTTGGCTTAGGCCTTCCTCTTTAACCATCCTTAGCGCTTCTTCTATAATGACGGCCGTATCCTGCGGCGAGACCGTCACAGCACCGACCGTAAGCATTCCTGCTGCAACCCCAGGCATAATACTATCAGGGGCAGCAGAGGCTACCACCCTTGTAGCGAGGCTGGTTGGCGCAAACAATCCATGATCCACGATACCGCAAAGGACCGCGTCCATGACCCTTTTCTGCTTTTCAGTGGGCAGTTCTCCCCTGATTGTCAGGAAAACCGCTTCCGTGAAAGTGAGTTTTCGAATAATATCCGCGAGTGGATACCCGCGAATATTTATCTTATGAAATCCCACATCAGTTATTGCAGATTCATATCCAGGTACAGTTATCGATTTCTCTCTGTCCATCAAAAGCCTCCTCATTAATTCTATAAAAACTAATTAGTGGTAATCACATCCAAAGTTGCTCATCAAGGGCACTTTCCCCGTCTATCACATCCAGAAATCTGTTCCTGACACAGAGACATCCTGCGCCTGAACCGCGTCCGCGTGACCAGTTCCTGGAACCAAACGGGATCAACAAAATCGGCTAACTATCGAGCCTCTTGCAAAAGTCCTTCAACGTCATTTCTGAGAAAGCAGGAATCCAGGTTTTTCAAAGCTTTCCGGACCCCGGCTTTTGCCTGGGTGAAGGTTTCATTGAGTTTTGCAATTGGCTCCATCTAAAATCATTTTGCCCCTGTTGCTATTCAGGAAACAAATCAACAGCGATCAGATGTTCACTACCCCAGCCATCTCTTCCTTCGTTTGTAGTGCTTGACATCCTTGTAACTCTTCTTCTTGCCCACAGCTGAGAGACCTAAGTAGAACTCCTTCACGTCTTCGTTATCTTTCAGCTTTTCAGCCGCACCATCAAGCACTATCCTCCCCGATTCCATTATATACCCGTAACTCGCAATGGACAGGGCAATCCTGGCATTCTGCTCAACGAGGAGCATGCTGGTTTTTTCCTCCCTGTTTATTCTCTCCAAAACCTCATAGATGCTCTTTACCATGAGCGGGGCAAGGCCCAGGGAGGGCTCATCCAGAAGCATTAGCTTCGGGTGGGTCATCAATGCCCTGCCGATAACCACCATCTGCTGCTCGCCCCCGGAGATATAACCGCTTGTTCGGGTCTTTAGCTCCCAGAGCCTGGGAAAGTAGTCATAGACCCTGTCCAGATCGGCCTTTAGACGGCTCCCTCCGGGACCGATATACCCCCCCAATTTCAGATTTTCCTCCACGGTAAGTTGTTCGAGCACCCTTCTGCCCTCCATGACCTGGGCGACCCTCAAGGCAGCTATGACCTCAGGGCTCTGGTTTTCGACCCTCTGGCCACCTATTTCAATGACCCCGTCTGTCACCTTTCCCAACTGAGTCTTGAGCATGCCCGAGACAGCGCGAATCAGGGTGGTCTTCCCGGCGCCATTGGCCCCCAGCAGACAGACCACTGCCTCATCAGGCACCTCCAGGGAAACCCCCTTCAATACCAGGATAACGTTGCTGTACTTTACTTCAACATTGCTGATTTTTAGCATTTTATGCCCAGCCCCCCCAACGAGCCTCTTGCAAAAGTCCTTCAACGTCATTTCTGAGAAAGCAGGAATCCAGGTTTTTCAAGGCTTTCTGGACCCCTGCTTTTGCCGGGGTGAAGGTTTCATTGAGTTTTGCAATTGGCTCCAACGTCTATTCTTTCGGCGTCCACGGTCCGCCGGGCTTCATATCCGGAATAGTGAAATCTTCACTTATTCTGACGATCTTGCCGTCTTTCACCCCTCTCATGTGGGTTTTCCATATGCCTCTTCTTTCGGTCTGGGTGAACTTCACGGGGGGCAGCAAACCACCGGTGTCAAAACCATCCGGGCTCAGCATGGAGTTGTATACATCCTCACCGGTGACAGGATACCCTTTTGTTTCGAGAGCCCACTTGATTGCCGTGACCATTATTTTTCCGTAGGCGCAGCCCAGGATGGAGTCACTATTCCAGGCGTGCTTGTATTTCTTGGTTATGTCATGGGCCCATTTGACACCGGGCTTATCCAGTTCATCAGGAAATGCCGTATTATGAACCCCGACCAGACCCTCAGCGTCCTTTCCTGCCACCTTAATAATATCCTCCATTATCCCGTAGGGACAGGCGATAACCTGGATCTTTTCCTTGAGACCTAACATCGTCACGTCTTTCATCAGCTTCTGCTGCTGGAGGATGACCAGGTTACCGTAACAGTAGTTGGCGCCTGCATCTATCATGGAACGAAACTGCGCCCCGGTATCCACAGGGACAAAGGGCATTGTCCAGGTGCCGACTATCTTGAATCCAAGGCTCTTGATGTACGCCTCAGATTCGGGTTTGATCGTGGCCCTTCCGTACGGAATGTCAAGGGTGAACCATGCCCAACCGGGGGCCTCTGTATGCCCCTTGCTTTTCCAGTCCTTCATTGCCCACCAGGCAGCGGTGCAGGCATTCCCCGGGTAATCGGAATTGATTGTGAAAGCATACCTCGGGGGATACCAGCCCGGCTGTCCCCCTCCCGCATTAATCTGGACGATCTTGTCACGTTGAGTCCAGGGGGGAGTCGTTTCACCGGCTGCGGAACTTCCCATATAACATATAATGGGCCTGGGACTTGCGTTTGCCATGCGCTCATAAAGGGTCGGCACTGGCCCTGCCTGGGCCTTATTGTCGCCCCATTCAAAATTGATCTTCACCCGTTCCTTCTTTCCCGTCTTTGGGTCACTATAGATTATTCCGCCCTTTTCATTGACGTCCCTGATCACATCCCAAATCCCGTTATGGTGAGGAACACAGGAATCCGAGGTGGGACCGGTAAGATCGTTGATCTCAAAGATCGCTACAGAACCGATCGGGTCACGATCCAGAACCCCTTTTTCCTGTGCGAGCGCATACCCAAACAGACCAAAAGATGATCCTGCCAAAAAGATGCCCAACGATAACAAAAGCAGCCATACATTCATTTTCATTCTCATCATACTCTCTCCTTTCTTAATGTTTGATGTGTTTAGTTAATGGTCGCTCTGCCGAATTAGCCGGACCGACCCCCCTGCCTGCACAAAATCAGGCCCCGCACCGTCTAATGAGAAAATGGATAAAGACGGTATCTGTTTTTCAGGACGACCCACAGGTGATTTATGCCCCTCGGTTCAAAGACAAGAAATAAAATAATAATAATCGCGTAAAAGGCCAACGAAAGCGCTGCGAAAAATTGCGCCCCGAATCCCGGAAACCACGTGGCCAACATGGGGGAGATGACAAAGACGAATTCCTCTATTAACTTCATGAAAACCGTTCCGAAGATCGCACCCATGATGCTTCCCATCCCGCCCACAATCAGTATGCCCAGATAGAGGATGGAATCCTGCAGGGTAAACTGCACAGGGCTTATAAAGCCTATATAGTGCGCATAGACGGCCCCAGCGATACCCGCAAAAAAGCATGAAATAAAGAAAGCAAGCAGTTTGTAGAGCGCGACCTCAATACCCATTACTTTAGCGGCCAGGTCATTGTCTCTTATCGCTACCAGGGCCCTTCCCACCTTGGTGCGCATCAGGTTCTTTGCAAAAAATATTGCAAGCAGGGTAAAGACCATTACCAGCCAGTATTTGTTTTGCGGAGTGTTGAAGGTAATCCCTGCAAAACTGGCATGCTCCACATGTAGCCCTTCGGTCCCGCCTGTAATCCCCCTCAGGTGCAAAAAGAACCACCCCAGTATCAACTGTGCGGCCAGGGTGGACATGGCGAGGTAGAACCCCTTGATCCTCAGCGCCGGGAGTCCGAACACGACCCCGACCAGACCCGAGCCGATTCCTGCGGAAAAGAGGGCGAGTAAAAAGGGGAAATCGAATCGCTGCATGAGAATGACGGAGAGATAGGCACCTGTTCCCATAAAGGCGGCCTGGCCTATGGATATCTGCCCTCCGTAACCTGTAAGGATCCCGAGGCCCTGCACCGCAATAATTGTGATCCCGATCGTTGAAAGCAGGGCAAGCATGTAGCGGCTGCAGTAGAAGGGGAGAGTGAACAGGATAAGGAGAAAGACAACAAGGGATATCCAGTGCGGCTTTGTCCTGAATATTGCAAAGTCCTGCCGGTAATTAACGTTGTATGTTCCGCATGGCACCCAGTGCATCTTTCATATCCTTTCTATTCTTTTCAGACCGAACAGGCCATAAGGTTTGACCAAAAGCACTATGAGCATGACAGCGTAAGGGACCACTTCGCCGAGGCCACCGCCCACCAAAGGATCCAGGAACTGGATGGAGAGATTTTCCAGGATACCGATTATAGGACCCATCAGGATAACGCCGGGAATTGACTCCATTCCTCCTATCAGGACAACGACCAACGCCTTCATCCCTATTCCCGATAGGCCAACGGTGGCGCCCAATGTGCTTGCCAGGAGAATCCCGGAGACACCGCCTGAAAGCGCGGCGATTACCCATGAATAGCTAAAGATATTTGTTACCTTTATGCCTAAGCTCTGCACCACCGTATGATCTTCGGCCGTGCCCCTCATGGCGAGGCCTAACCGGCCATATTTGTAGAAGAGAGTAAAGGCAATAAACAGGAGGACCGCAATGATAAATTGCAGCAAGAGAGACTGGGAAATGTAGACCCGTCCCCACTTGTAGGTCCCATGTGGAAGGAGCGGCGGATACGGCCTCAAACCGCCTCCGATGATAAGGGTTCCGACAGAATCAAAAAGCCAGGCGAGTGCGATGGTCACCATAATGGAGGCCAGAATCGGCTGCCCGATAATCGGCCGGAGGGTAAATCGGTCTAAGCACATCCCAAGGAAGGCGCAGGCGGCCAATGTCAGAACAACCCCGAGACCGACGGGAAGACCGGCCGGTCCCAGGAGCGCCCATCCTGTTATCGCCCCCATCAGCAGCAGGCCCCCCTGTGTAAAGGTGATTACCCTGGTGGATTTGAACACTACCACGATGCCCAGAGCAACCAGCGAGTAAACCCCTCCGATCATTATCCCTGAGATAATCCCTTCTGCGACAGACATAAGCATTTTCTATCCTCCTCCAACATCTCTGACCTTGATTACGATTTTGGAAACCCCTTTTCTGCCGTCCCTGTAGGTTACAGACGCTTCCACCATGCCTTCATCGGCACCGGAATAGATAGCATCTATAAGGCCTCTGAATCTTTCTACCATGAAATTCCGTCTCAGTTTCCTGGTTCGGGTCAACTCTCCCTCATCCGGATCAAATTCCTTGTGCAGCAGGACAAATCTCCTGATATTGCTCCAGCCCGGGAGTACCAAGTTGATCTTCACCACCTCTTTGAGTATGAGTTCAGATATCTCCGGCTTCTGAGAAAGGTCAGCAAAGGTGGTATAGTTAAGCCGGTTATTCTCAGCCCATTTCCCCGTATTCTCGTAATCAATCACTACCATAGCGCCCACAAAGGCCCTTCCCGCCCCGCCGAAGGCCATGATATCTTTGATATAGGGGCTGAATCTTAGCCGCGTTTCTATGAAATCCGGCGCGAACTTGTTCCCATTACCCAGGTCAACGAGTTCTTTCATCCTCCCCAGTACCACCAGATGATCATCAGAGGTGATGTGGGCCGCATCACCCGTTTTCATCCAGCCATCCCCGTCAAACAGTTTCCTGGTGTTTTCAGGGTCTTTGTAGTACCCCGAAAAACAAGCGGCGGGTTTAACTAAAAGCTCCCCATCTTCAGATATCCTGAATTCATTGCCGGGTACCGCCGTGCCGCAAGTCTCGGGCTTTATGTCCCCGTCACGATGAACAGAGTTCATAAGGGCTTCAGTCAGACCGTAGATCTGTTTGAGATTGACACCGATGGCATGGAAAAACCTCAGGATATCCGGGCTGATGCTTGCGCCAGCAGTATATGCCCACTTTATGTTGGCGAGCCCGATCCGATCCCGTACATATCTGAAAAGAACCCAATCCGCCAGCTTGTAAAGGGCTCTCCAGGGGAGACCCACCGGCTCTTTTTGAAAACGGGCGTCAATAACCTTGTAGCCGATCTTGAGAGATAAATTGAATATGAGCTGAAAGGCGCCAAGGGTATCCGCAATATTTGCATGAATCGTCGAGTTAAGACTCTCCCACATCCTTGCGCTGTAAAATACGACCTTTGGTCCTATCTCTCTGATGTCTGACTGCACCGTCTCAGGCTTTTCAGGAAAACAGACTGTGGTCCCTGCTCGCAAGGCGCTGGAAATTCCCAGCGCCCACTCCGTGGCCCATGCCGGAGAGAGGTAGGAGAGGTAGTCATCCTCTGAAGACCAGTTATCAACTGTACACCAGCTTTCACCAGCGACCATCAGATATCTCTGGGAACCCATAACCCCCTTCTGCTTTGCCCCTGTGGTGCCTGAGGTGTAACAGATAACGCCGATGTCGTCGGAAGCGCCTTCCTCTACATTTTTTTCAAACAGACCCCGGGCCTCCTTTTCATATTCTCTCCCCAGTGCAACCACATCGTAAAAATCCATTACGAATTGGTCTTTCCGATACACATACATTCCTCTTGGGTCCCAGTAGATAACCTTCTTCACCTGGGGGGCCCGCTCTTTGATCCCCAATATCTTGTCTGTCTGCTCCTGATCTTCGGCTATGACAAAAACCGAATCGGAATTGTTGACGATGTATTCCACTTCAGAGGCTATGGAATCGGCAAATACACCGACGCAGGCGGCCCTGGCCGATTGTACCGCAAGTGCCGACCAGTACCACTCGGGGTCGTTCTCTCCGAGAATGGCCACCTTGTCACCGGCCGTCAACCCCAGTTTTATCAATCCCAGGGAGAAGTACTTTGTGTTCTCATAATAGTCCTTCCAGGTATATTCGATCCAGATACCATAGTCCTTACGGCGCATGGCGATTTTTCCGTCGCCATAATCCCGATACCTTTCCCTGAGCAATTTAGGAAGTGTGTCAGCCGGCATCATTAACTCCATAATCAGATTTATGCATCATAACCCAGATACGCCTTTATCACAGACTGGTTAGTCATGATCTCCTCTGGGGGTCCTTCGGCTATCTTTGTCCCAAAGTCGAGGACTATGATGTTGTCCGCGATATCCATAACCACATCCATTTCGTGCTCGACAAGCAGAACAGGTATTTTCTTTTCCTCAGAGATATCCACAATAAACCTTGCAATGTCCTCTTTCTCTTCCATATTCATCCCCGCCATTGGTTCATCAAGGAGCAACAGCTTAGGTTCCATTGCCAAGGCCCTTCCTAACTCGACTAGTTTGCGGAGACCGTATGGGAGAAGACCCACCTCAACCTTTCGAATCTTCTCTATTTCAAGAAAATCAATCACCTCTTCCACGACTCGCCGGTGGGCCACCTCCTGTTTCAGGGTCCGGCCAAAATAGAAGGCCCCCTCCACAATGGTGTCCTTGAAAAGCATATGCCTCGCAGCCATGAGGTTTTCTACGGTTGTCAATCCAGTATAAAGTTCAATGTTCTGAAAGGTCCTGGCCACGCCGAGACGGGCAATTTTTGCCGACCCGAGCCTGGTGATGTCCCTGCCGTCAAAATACACACGGCCCTTCTGGGGGCGATAAAACCCGTTTATAACATTGAAGATGCATGTTTTTCCCGCGCCGTTGGGTCCGATGATAGCAAAAATTCCTTCGTTCCCTATCTCAAAAGAAATGCCGACGAGGGCACCCACACGTCCAAATGAGAGGGATATATCCTGAAACCGGAGCAATGCCTGCTCCCCTTTATGGGCCCAGTCTTTCACGCCTTTACCTCCGAAATCAGCTTATAGGAATGTTGTTTCAAATCGACCCCCATTTCTTCAGGATCCTCAAATACGAGAACGTTAGCGCCAACTCTACCTAACGCTTGGTAGATTCATTGGGAACATAAAGAGTCCCAGCCTTGGTGTGCCTTGGATGTCAGTCAGTTCAAGCCTTGATCCCCTCCAAGAGATTTCTCGCATATATCTTTGCGAGATCGGTGGTGCTGTACTTCCTTTCAGGTTTGTACCATCTGACGCTCCAGTTACACATCCCGAATATAGAGAGCATTGTCATTTTACTGTCAACATCAGGCTTTAACAGCCCGCAGGCCTTTCCTTCCTCCAACATTTTAATCCACAGCCTTTCGTAGTTTTCCAGTTCGCTGTCAGCTTCTTTTCTGTATTCTTCGGGGAGATTTCTCATTTCGTTTATAAAAACGTATATATAATCGAATTTGATGCCTATCGGCTCCATGTGGGCAATAATAGCCTTCCTTATCGCTTCATCGGCAGGCATTCCGTAAATGACAATACTCCTGAGCGACTTCACATAAAGATCGAGGGCCGATATGATTATCTTATAGAGCAGTTCTTCCTTTCCCTTAATGTGATGATACAAGCTCCCCTTCTGCAGGCCTACCTCCCTCGCAATATCCGAGATATTGGCATGGTGATATCCCTTCTGCCTAAAGACCCTTGCAGCCGCGTCCAGAATATCCTTGAACCGGGAGCTATCTGTCTTTTGTTTTTCAGCCTTCCTCTTTGTCACAACAACACATCCTTTAATCTTAAAATATACGGCGGAGTATATGCCTCAAATTGCCTATCAAACTCTCCAGAGCCAGACATCTCGGCATCACCTAAAAACAAACTAACGTTTGGTTGTCTTGGTACACCTGTAAAACTCACCTGTCAAGAAAAAAAATAAAAAAATAATAAATTTTAGCTTGTGGTGTTGACTATCTTGCGTTTACGGTCTGTAAAAACACGGCGTTAGATAAACATTGATGTTGTTGCCACTTATGTCACTTCCAGAAAATTGTCGTGTGCCTACAAAATTGGGTGTTTTTTAGGGGGGTTTTCTATTTCAAGGACCTGTATTTGGATATATATTTAAATAATTAAGCATGTTAGCAGTTTCTGGGTCCAGCTCATTACGGTGAAAAAAGAGATGAGAGAAGAATTCTCAAATTTTGGGGACGGTATGGGGGTCATCATTATATAAGTTGATCATATTTCAAAGTTCAATTTCAGTTCTTCTGACTGTATCCGACCACGTCCGGCCGCCATGCTCACCGCCGATTGAGTTATATTCAATAACCCGGACAATTCACGCTGCCTTACACTCAGATATTTCCCGTCTATCATCCTTTTGCGATGGTATCCGCAGATAGCGCAGAATTCAACAAGGATAATGGTTTTTTCATAACGAGTTCTTTCTTTTTCTTGCTCTCCTGCTGGTTATGCCTGCGTTATACTCTGTTTCAATTGGCAATTCTAGGTAATCCACTTATTATAGATCGTTTGGTTGTAGATGGAGACTGTGATTCCAGCGGTTTGGCGATCTTGAAAAATCAGTTTTTGACTTTTTTTTACGTGTTTCGAGTGGCTGTTGTATATGGAGCCTTACAATGAAAAATATCGGGATCTTGTGCATATGTTCAGGGTGGCTTTTGTCTGCAATCGTCTCATGCAAATACGGGCAATTTCTCAGAAGGCTGGAGAATGTCAGTTTTCTTCATCGCATTTTTTGAAATGGCGCCGTGAAAAAGTCCGGTTCCAATTCATAAACGCGTCTTCCTTGCTTATGGGACTACATATAGCTTTTTGATAGGAATTAAGGAGCAATCATTTAATTGGGCTTTTCGATATAAGTGGGATTTATGAAAAATGATTCTTCTTCTACCAGGTACTTTCCCTTAATACCTGCATAATAGGATCTTATCTGTTTCATATCCGCTGCGATATCTCCTGTGGGAAAATAAACAGGTCCGAACCCGGCAGCCTTTTTTGCATAGTTAAAAAACCCGAGAACAATCGGAACGTTGGCGCCTCTTGCGATATAATAGAATCCTGTTTTCCACTTCATGACTTTTTTACGGGTTCCGGCCGGCGGAATAGCCACAATCAGCTTTTCAGTGTTGAAAAATTGGCGGATAGTCCATTCCACCACATTATTCGATCTGGAACGGTCGCCGGGGATTCCTCCCAGCCATTTAAAAAAGCTTCCAAAAGGACGGCGGAACAGAGAGTCTTTCCCCATCCAGTAAATCTTGGCTTTAAGAGCAAATGCGGTAAATATTCCGATTGGAAAATCCCAGTTGGAAGTATGGGGAGCTGCAATCAGAACAAACTTAGGGATGTTCGGCAACCGGCCTTCGGCATGCCATCCGATAATTTTGAGGCTTACCAGAGAAAGCCATCGCATCAGAGATTTTATGACAGGAGTATCATATATTGTGTAATGCATGCTTTTCACCCCTTCCGTAAGGGTTTTGACATATATCCTTAGCAGGTATTTTAGGTAAAAAGTGTTGTAAATGCAAAGCAGTATTTGGAATTTTACAAAAGTTTTACAAACGGGGAAATATAAATTGTTTTGATGCAAAAGCCGGGCAGGCCAATCCTTCTACAGGAGATATTTTGCGATGGTCATCTTGTACCTGGCAGGATTTACCGTTTTGATGATTGTCCGGATATATTCACCCTTCTCATCTTTTTCTGTGAGATCAACCGTTGTTCCCGCCACTCTGTAACCGTCTCTGTCGATAATGATCGTAATCTTCGGCCTTTTCAAAAAAAGCTGGTTGGT
>JAHJRK010000419.1 GCA_018830925.1 Pseudomonadota bacterium | reverse complement strand
TTTTTCTAAATTTGCCCTTCAGCTTTATTCAAAGCCCGGGAGCACGGATGCACAAATGGAGTTTTGCCTTGGAATGATTAAAAAACCGGCGCTTGATGAAGAGCGGTTTAAAAGGGTCTGGGAAAAATATGTCTATCCGTTGAATGATGCATACCGGATGAATGAATAACCGGCATAGTGCTTTATAAAGAGCCTGTTTTCCTGTGTAGCAAAGGGCTTGCTGCCATACGCCATACCGGGGGCTCGGTTCAGGCATCAAACTGGCGCTTTAAGCATGGCCGGAGATTGACTTTGGCGACAATCGGGATGGTTGCTTGACGGCAATTTGGATTTGTTAAATTTAAAATATCTAAAGGTGTCAAAGAATATTGAAGAAAGTCTCAAGCTGCAAAAAGGAGATATCCTTAATAAACAGAACAAATAGCAAGGAATTAGTGGGTAAATGTGCTGTTTTTGACCAAAATGAGACTTACATTTTCGCCTCATATCTTATTCGAATGCGTGTGGATGCCGAAAAAGCTGATCCACATTTTGTTGCATTTGCCATTAACGGTCAAATCGGACGCCAGCAAATCAATGCACTGAGTAGGCAGATTATTGGCCAAGCGAACATCAATAGCCAAGAGATTCGATCACTAAGATTGCCACTTCCAGAACTTGCTGTTCAGCAAAAACTAATGCGGAACGTAAATCAAGCACGACATAATACAGCCTTGTTGAAAACCGAAGCGAAAGAACTTCTGAAAAGAGCAGATTCAGAGATCGAACAAATGATTCTCGGCCTTCGCCCTGTGGAGAGTATTTGAAATGCCACACGCAAACCAAAACCCGCGTTGAACAACTCATCGAGGAGGAGGCGTCATGATGAGCAAGGACTTGGTCCTCAGATCCGATCCCAGCAAAGGCAAGTTTCTGGTCTACGAAGCAGAAGACGGCCGAGTCAAAATCGACGTGCGGCTGGAGGATGAGACGGTCTGGCTTACCCAACAGCTCATGGCTGATCTGTTTCAGACTTCTCAGCAAAGCATCAGCCTTCATATCCAAAATATCTATGAGGAAGATGAGTTGGCTCAGAAAGCAACTTACAAGAAATACTTGTCAGTTCACCGGGAGGGCCAGCAGGAGGCATGGAGGATGATACCCACCTGGGCGCATCAGGTTCAGGTAATTCGGGAGGGACTCTGAAATGAATTCATTAAAACCAAAATTTACCATTACTCACCGAATGACCGCCGCTATCACCCGCATTGAACGGGCGCGCGGTTTTCTGGAGGCGGCGCAGCTCTCCGCTGACTGGGTGCGGGAGATGGGCGACCGGGCGTTGATTTTGGAGGCCCATTATACCACCCACATTGAGGGCACGCGGCTGACGCTGGATCAGGCGGAACGCTTGTGGAAAGGCGAGGCGGTGCCGGAAGCCGACCCGGATGATGCGCGGGAGTTGCTCAACTACCGTTCGGCCTTTGAGTTCGTCTCCGAATGCCTGGACAACGGCGATCCGATAACCGAGAGAATGATCCGCGAGATCCACCGCAAACTTGTGGAAGGGGTGCGTGGCGGCAGCGCAGCCCCCGGAGAGTATCGACGCATCCAAAATTATGTGGTTAATTCATCAACTGGGCAAGTGCTTTATACCCCGCCCACGGCACTGGAGGTGCCGATTATGATGTCGGAACTGGTCAAGTGGCTGAACGACGAACTTGACATCCACCCGACACTAATCAGCGGCATCGCCCAGTTCCATCTGGTGCACATTCACCCCTTTCTGGACGGCAACGGCCGCAGCTCAAGACTGCTTTCAACCCTTTGCCTCTATAAGACCGGATACGACTTCAAGCGCCTGTTCACCATAAGCGAATACTACGACCGAGACCGGCCTACTTTCTATAAATCGATCCAGAGCGTCCGCGAAAACAACATGGATATGACCGTCTGGCTCGACTACTTCGTAACCGGCCTGGAAACCCAGATGATCGAGGTTCGGAAACGCGGCGAGCAGGTCATCCGCCGGGATGTTCTGGTGCAGAAACACGGGCTGAACGAGCGACAAGCCAGGATGCTCGACCTATTGATGAAAAAGGATTCAGTGCACATTTCAGAGCTGGAGGAGCATTGTCCCAGAGTGACCCGGCGAACCCTGCAGCGTGACCTGAATGTCTTGATCGAAAAGAATTTGGTCCGGCTGAAGGGCTCCGCGCGGCAATCAAACTATGAACTGGTCAAATAGAATCACGACATATCGCGCCAGAGTATCGCGACAAATTGCGACTAGTATCGCGACACAGTGCAGAACCAATCAGGTCGGACAATCTCTGCGCTTGATTAAACAAACGGGAAATCAATGTGTGTCCATGTAATTATGCGTTTCTATTCGTTGCCCCCACGTGGGCGCGTGGATTGAAACTGAAAAAAACTTGACACCGGAATAGAGGGCGTGTATTTATCCATCAAATGTTGGAAGCGATGTGTGGGAAAGGGAAATATCAGAACCGATGGTTTCAACACTCGAAAAAGCAAGGCAGGATCCTTCTTCCATGAAGGGAAAAATTCTTGCCTCAGCACGCAAAGTCTTCGGCGAATACGGTTATCATGGGACCACAACCCGGATGATCGCAAAAAACGTCGGCATCGATATTTCGACCCTTTATTATCACTGGGGAGAAAAAAGAGATCTGTATGAAGCTGTAGTAATGGATCTCAACGAGGAGATCCGTCAGAAGCTTCTTGAAATCGAG
>JAHJRK010000418.1 GCA_018830925.1 Pseudomonadota bacterium | reverse complement strand
CGGAAAACGTTCTTATTTTGCGCGTCATTTCAAGAACCGCCGCTATGTTCACGCCGTTTTTAAGAGCTCTGGAGGATGATCTCTGGATTACAGGCCCGTCTGCTGTCGGATCTGAAAACGGAATTCCGAGCTCCATGATGTCAAGCCCTGCTTTGCACATCGATTCAATTATTTTAAGCGAAGTTTTTATATCCGGGTCGCCGGCGGAAAGAAATCCAACAAGCGCTTTTTCATTTTTTTGTTTCAAGTCGGCGAAAGTTTTTTCAATTCTTTTTGTTTTCATTGCTTATATGTTCTCCCTTTATCGTACATCGAATATCGGACATCGAATATCGAAGATAAAATGTCGCACTTCGCTTTTTACTTTGTGCCTTTGTGGCTTTGTGGCTTTGCTCCTTTTTTAAGATGCGATGAAACAATCCCGAGATCCTTGTCGCCTCTTCCGGAAAGATTTACGATTATAATGCTCTCCTTCTTCATGCGGGGAGCCTGCTCCATCGCGTATGCTACTGCATGCGAGCTCTCGAGAGCGGGTATTATGCCTTCAAGTTTGCAAAGCATTTTAAAGGCGTAAAGAGCCTGATCGTCATCAATCGACACATATTCCACCCTTTTTAAATCTTTCAGAAGAGAGTGCTCGGGGCCGACACCCGGATAGTCAAGTCCTGCCGATATCGAATGGGCTTCAAGTATCTGTCCTTCTTTGTCCTGGAGAACATATGATTTCGAGCCGTGAAGCACGCCTACAGAGCCTGCTCCGAGTGTTGCGGCGTGTTTGCCGGATGATATGCCCTTTCCAGCGGCTTCGACGCCTGTCATTTCAACAGGGTCGTTCATGAAAGGATAGAAAAGCCCCATGGCGTTGCTTCCTCCTCCCACGCAGGCGATAAGAAGATCCGGGAGACGGCCGGTCATATCGACAATCTGCTTTCTTGCCTCGATCCCGATGATTTTCTGGAAATCACGCACCATCACAGGATACGGATGCGGGCCAGCAACAGAACCGATTATATAAAAGGTGTCTGTGACGGCACCGACCCAGTAGCGCAGGGCTTCATTCATGGCGTCCTTTAACGTGCCTGTTCCTGACTCAACAGGCACGACCTTTGCTCCGAGCAGTTCCATTCGCAAAACATTCGGCGCCTGCCTCTTTATGTCCTCGGTTCCCATGAATATGCGGCATTCCATTCCGAAAAGAGCCGCTGCCGTAGCTGTTGCTACTCCATGCTGCCCCGCTCCTGTCTCTGCGATGACCTTTTTTTTCCCCATCCATCTTGCAAGAAGGGCCTGACCAAGCGTGTTGTTGATTTTATGAGCTCCCGTGTGAGCGAGGTCCTCGCGTTTTAGAAATATGGAAGCGCCGTTCAAATGTTCGCTCAATCTTTTGGCATAAAAGAGAGGCGTCGGCCGGCCCGCGTACAGCTCCAGAAGATCATAAAGCTCTTTTTTGAATTTATCATCATGTGTAATTCTGCCGTAAGCCTCTTCAAGCTCAAGAACGGCAGGCATGAGAGTCTCTCCGATATAGCGCCCTCCGTAGATACCGAAGTGGCCGTTTGAATCGGGAAAGACGCCGTTTTTTATTTTATTATTCATTAAAAAATCCTCCATGGTCTTTTTACGAGTGAACATGCCGACACCGCGCTGATAAATAGTTTTACTTTTTCAATATCTTTGATTCCCGGAGCGGACTCCACGCCGGAGCTGACATCAACGGCATCCGGAAGGCAAAGGGATACCGCATGAGAAACATTTTCCGGAGTAAGACCTCCTGCCAGGATGAGCGGATATTTCCCGCTTATATTTTTTGCCTTTTCCCAGTCCCATGACAACGCGTTTCCGCCCGGAAGGGCGCCTGTTCCGCATTCTGCTAAAAACGCAGATACCCTGTAATTTACCGCGTCTTCAAAGGCCGGTTTTTTTGCATGAAAAAGAGCTTTTATAACTATGAGCTTTTCCTTCCGCAAACCGGTTGCAAGATCGGGTGATTCATTCCCGTGAAGCTGAACGGCATTGATGCCGCATCTTTCGACTTTTTGCATGATTGATGCGAATGTTTCATCTACAAAAACTCCCACTCTACTAATTCCCTTCGGAATCGCGAGGCATATTTCACGGGCCAGGTCGTCCGTAACGAATCTCGGACTTTCAGGAAAAAAAACAAGTCCAATGGCATCAGCGCCAAGATATGCGCACTGAACGGCATCTTTGATTCGTGTGAGGCCGCATATCTTTACCTGGGGGATATATCTTAAGCCGTCCGATTTATGTTCTTTTCCAATTTCCATTTTAATTCTGCTTCCGGGCAAGAAGAGATTTAATAAATTCTGCCGGATTGCCTGATGTTACAATGCTTTCACCAATGAGAAAATTATAAATACCGGAAGAAAGATTTTTCTCGATATCCTTTCGTTCTGTTATTCCGCTTGCAGCAACGGCAATCTGCCAGGGTTCGAGGAGCGCTGAGATGCGCGTGGCATTTTCCGGATCTGTTTCAAAGGAGCTCAGGTTCCTGTTGTTTATTCCTATAAGCTTAGCTCCGGCAGCCGATGCTGTTTCAAGATCCTTTTCAGAGTGAACTTCAACAAGCGCATCCATTGCAAGCTCATTTGAAAGGGCGAGAAAATCTTTAATCTGCTGTTTCGACAGAATCCTTACAATAAGAAGCAAAGCATCCGCTCCCATGGCAGCTGTTTCATAAATCTGGTAAGATGAAATTATAAAATCTTTCCTTAAAACAGGAAGAGAAGACGCTTCTCTTGCCCTGATTAAATCATCGGAATTCCCCTTGAAATAATCCCTGTCAGTTAAGACGGATATGGCGGCAGCACCTCCCTTTTCATAATCAGCCGCATATTCCGCCGGATCAAGATTTGGACATAAAAAACCCTTTGAAGGAGATGCCCGTTTGATTTCGGCTATTATGTTTATTCCTGACGGTCCAGTTTTTGATAATTCTTTCATGAAAGGGCGTCTTTTTACCTTTATTGCTTCATCACGCAGCAGGTTTTCGGGAAGAAGCTTCCTTCTTTCTTTGATCTCGATTTTTTTATGCTCGACTATTTTAGTTAAAAAATCCATTATCCATTTTCCTGCGTGAAGCGGATCAGTGAGTATAGCTTTGCGGTTGCGGCGCCGCTGTCTATCGACTTTTCTGCAAGGACGATTCCTTCCTTCAGGTTTGACGCTTTACCGGCCGCAACAAGAGCCGCAGAAGCGTTTATAAGAATTATGTTTCGCTTAGGGCCTTTTTCGCCGTTTAAGATGCTTTTTGTAATCTCGGCATTATCTCCCGGGCTGCCTCCTGCAAGATCGCCGGCTTTGGCCGTTTCGCCGAAAAACTGTTCCGGACTAATATCATAGGTGCGTATCATGCCGTCGTTTAATTCCGAAATTCTTGTCGGGGCGCAGACGGAGATTTCATCCAGGCCGTCATGCCCGTGAACTACAAAGGCTCTTTTTACACCTAAGATACGCAGAGCCTGGGCGAACATCTCGGTCAGCTCAGGGGCATAAACGCCAAGAAGCTGGCAGTTTGCCGATGCCGGGTTTGTAAGAGGGCCGAGCATGTTGAATATGCTCCGCAGACCTATCTCTTTTCGCGCCTTTGCCGCGTATTTCATGGCTCCATGATAAAGCGGCGCAAAGAGAAATCCTATTCCGGTTTCCCGGACGGCTTCTTCGACGATCTCGGGGGCGGTGTCGAGCTTGACGCCGAGAGCTTCGAGAAGGTCGGCGCTTCCGCATTGGCTCGAAACGGAGCGGTTTCCATGCTTTGCGACAGTTACGTCGCAGCCTGCCACCACAAATGCGCTTGTTGTTGAGATGTTGAAAGTCTTCGCTCCGTCTCCTCCGGTGCCGCAGGTATCGACGACCGTCTTTGCGGATGTCTGTATGCGCAGCGCTTTTTTGCGCATGGCGGAAGCCGCTCCCGCAAGTTCCTCAAAAGTCTCGCCCTTTGTGGCAAGGGCAGCCATGAAGGCGCCCACCTGGGCATCTGTGATATTGCCTGAAAAAATGTCGGCTATCATCTGAGCCATTTCTGTTTCAGAAAGGTCTTTTCTCTCAATAATTTTTTTAAGATTTTCTCTAAACATTTTTAGCCCTCTTTATATATCCGAAGTTCGATGTACGATATTCGATGTCCGAATCACTATTTAATACCATTCAAAAAATTTCTCAGCAGACGCTTCCCAACCGAAGTCATTATCGATTCGGGGTGAAACTGAACTCCTTCGGTCGGATGACTGCGGTGCCGTAATCCCATGATTTCGCCTTCTTCCGATTCGGAGCTTATTTCTAAGCAAGCGGGAAAGTTT
>JAHJRK010000417.1 GCA_018830925.1 Pseudomonadota bacterium | reverse complement strand
TTACGCTTACTGTTAAAGACACCGATCATTTAAAAAAGGTTTTATCGGATCTGAAGAAAGTAAAGCTGGTTGTAGATGCAAAGCGGATTGACGAATGAGATTCGGTGCCTGAAAATTATGGCGCTTTGACAACGAGGCCTGACCTTATGCAACTGGTGCAGACCACAATCTTTTTTACCTTACCATCGCGCAGTGCTCTAACATTCTGAAGATTGGGATTGAACCTGCGGCTTGTCACATTATGAGCATGGCTTATATTGCTCCCGACCATAGGTTTTTTTCCGCATATTTCACACATTCTGGACATAATATTTCTCCTTGAAACTGACGGCTCGTAAAAAATCATTCTGTCCACCTGAGGCGGAAGCTTATTGCTTTGCCGTCTGAATTTTGACTTTTTACGAGATAGTCAAACTTTATAAATTATATGATCCTGTCCACAGGCATAAAACAGGATAGGCGCTGATACACCAAAACCTGTTCAGTGTAAAGCACTTTTTTTATCCTGCTTTGACAGAGTCATTTCGCACAGGTCGATATATTGAATAGCCTTCTGATGGACTCCTACGTCGGGATAATCGGTAAGAACAGCCTTAAAGCGTTTCAGAGCAGCCTTGTAATATTTTGATTTATAATAATAAAGGCCGATTCCGAATTCCGATTCAGCGAGGCTTTTATAGCAGATATTCGTGTATTCCCCGGCCTTCAGTGCATACATGTCTTTCGGAAACTGCTTGATAAGACGGTTGAACGCATCAAGAGCTTTTCGCGCCGTAGTCTGATCCCTGTCAGGAGTATCAACCTGTTCAAAATAACATAACCCCGTCTGGAAAATCACATACGGGATTGCATCATTTAGAGGATGAAGATTCTCGAATTCCTCGTATGCGGCGACCGCATCACCATATGCTTTCAGTTTGTAGTGGGAATCGGCTATTTTAAGCTCTGCAAGCGTCGCATATTTGCTGAAAGGATACCAGTCCTTTATTTTCTCAAAGGATTCTATCGCTCCCGTGTAATCACCTTCACGGTAAGCTTCCATGCCGTCGTCGGCAAGCTCCTGCGCATATTTATCTTCCTTGACCGCAAATAATGCACAGCCTTGGCATACAAGCAATGCGACAAACAAAATCAAAATTATACTGGTTAGTTTAGCTCTCAATTTTTCAGACTTTCGATATAATGTTCCGCTGAAAATGCGGCTATAGCAGCATCTCCTACAGCAGTTGCAACCTGGCGCAAAGGAGTATTGCGGCCGTCACCCGCCGCAAAAACACCGGGAACGGAGGTTTCCATTTTATGACCGGCAATTACGAATCCATATTCATCAAGCTTAACTGAGTTCCCGAGAAAACCGGTATTCGGCAGAATACCAACCCAGATAAAGCATCCGTCAACTGCAAGCTCCTTTTCTTCGCCTGTTTTAACATTCTTTACAACTATCTTTTCAAGACCGTCGGAGCCTTCGATACGGGTTACAACGGAATTCCATACAAATTCTATTTTGTTGTTTGCAAATGCGCGTTCCTGCAGTATTTTTGCTGCTCTAAGCTTATCTCGCCGGTGAATCAGATATACTTTTCGGGCAAACTTTGTAAGAAATAAGCTTTCCTGCACGGCAGTATCTCCGCCTCCGACAGCAGCGACAGTTTTATTCCTGAAAAACGGACCGTCACAGGTGGCGCAGAAAGATATTCCCCTGCCGAAAAAAGCATCCTCCCCCGGTACACCAAGCTTTTGCGGATGGGCTCCTGTGGCAAGAATAATTGCGTTTGCCGTAACTGTCCCGTTGTCTAAGATTATTTTTTTGACCTTTCCGGAGAGATCGAGAGAAACGACCTCGTTGCTTTCAATTTTGAGGCCAAGCCGCTTTGCCTGCTTCGTCATATTTTCAACCAGATCCGATCCGCTTATTCCGTCCGGAAACCCGGGATAATTCTCAATCCAGTCGGTAACCAATATCTGGCCGCCGGGCACAAGTTTTTCAAAGAGGATGACATTCAATCTAGCACGGGCAGCATAGATTCCGGCAGTAAGCCCGGCAGGCCCTCCTCCGATTATCACGAGATCGTAGTCAGCATTTTCCATGGTAATAGATTTTATCAGAGGACGCTGTTTATTGATTTTTCGAGTTTGGCTTTGGCGACCATTCCGGTAATCTGATCAACAATCTTTCCTTGTTTGAAGAAAATAAGGGTGGGGATTGCCTTTATTCCAAATTTTCCGGGGGAAACAGGATTGTCATCTACATTACATTTCGTAAATTTGACTCTATCTCCGAATTCGCCTGCAAGCTCTTCAACTATGGGACCAATGGCCTTGCACGGGCCGCACCACGGAGCCCAGAAATCGACCATCACCGGTTTTTCAGATTGCATAACTTCCGCATCAAAATTACTGTCACTTACTTCAAGAATTCCTTCAGACATGATACTTTTCCTTTCCTGTAAAGAAATATTTATTATCGCGGATTATAGTGATTAGCTTCGATATTGTCAACACCGTCATTTTGACACCGTCATTTTCAAGTGTTAGTGATCGATTGACAAAAGCTGGTCGTTTTGTTAATTTGCTTTGAAAAACCATGTGTTCTGCTTGAAGTACAATAATTATCTCTCAAACTGTTTTAGTCTTGGAGCTTTTTAAAACCGGTTCCGGCCATCTTTTAAACGGAGGTGCTTTTATGGGGAATAAAATCCGGATAGGTGCGCTTATATCAGGCGGAGGAACAAACCTGCAGGCGATCATAGATTCCTGCGAGTCGGGAAAGATTGACGGAGAAATGGTTTTTGTGGGAACCGATAATCCGGATGCAAAGGGCCTCGGGAGAGCATCAAAACACAACATTCCGACCTTTGTCGTGGATTATTCTTCCATTATAAGGAAATACGGGAAAGAGCCGGGGAAGATCAGACTGCCCGGCTCTTTTGATGAAGAAGATATTCGTTCGAAGCTTTCTCTTTTTCATTCCGGCGCAGACCGGCAAAAAATCAAAAAGTTCATTATTACCAGGGCGATTGCCGAAGCCGGGCTCCTTGAGAAGATGAAATTCTATCCCGTTGATCTTCTTGTCCTTGCAGGTTTCATGCGAAATCTCACTCCATATTTTATTGACAGGATCAATACCGATCCCGATAATCCACGCATTATGAACATCCATCCGGCCTTGCTGCCCGCTTTTCCGGGCACTGACGGGTACGGAGACACATTCCGGTACGGGGCAAAAATAGGAGGGTGCACGGTTCATTTTATCGATTACGGGGAAGACTCCGGCCCCATAATCGGACAAAAGGCATTTCCGATAGAACCGGACGACACAATAGATTCGATTAAAAAAAAGGGACTTGCCCTCGAATGGGAGCTTTATCCTGAATGCATCCGGCTTTTTGCTCAAAAACGCCTTAAGACTGTTAGGATGACCTATGCGCGGGATGACGGAAAAGAAGTCAAAAGAACGGTGGTTAAGATAGTACACAGTGAATAGTGAACGGTGAAGAGTAAGGCAAGAGGCAAAGGTACAGAAGCACAAACCGGAAACCGGGGACGATTATAATGCGGCTGAGAACAAAGACATCTCTTCTTATGGCTGTAATATCAGCCATTTGTGTAGGTACAGTAAGCCTCTTCTTTATCCGTTTCCTGGAAAGCTCTCTCAGAAAAACGATATATTCCAACATTGAAACTATTTCAAATTCAACCGCGAAATCAGTGACAATGCTTTTAAGCGACAGCCTGAATGACGCCAGGGCAATTGCTTTCAATCTTCCTGTTGATGTCATTGAGAAAAAAAAATCGGCTGAAGCGGAAAAATTCCTAAAATCAATGCTCAGAATATTTCCCAAATTTGAAAACGGAATGTTTTTACTCGATGAAAAAGGCGAGCTTTGGAGCGACTCTCCTTATTATCCAGAGACAAGAGGCAAGTCTTTTGCTTTCAGAGAATATTTCAAACGAACCATGGATGAAGGAAAAGGAATTGTCGGGATACCTTATATATCTGCAAGAACAGGGCAGCCCGTCGTTACAGTGACGGCCCTGTTAAGAGATAGAAACAATAAAGTTGCCGGGATTCTGGGCTGCTCCATGCAGCTGCTTTCTCCCCATGTTTTAGGCGGAATCCGAAAGGAAAAAATCGGAGAATCAGGATATATATACATCATTGATAAAACAAGAATGATTATTCTTCATCCCGATGGAGAAAGAATACTGAAAAGAGATATTCCAGCGGGGACAAATAAATTACTGGATTCGGCAATCGGTGGTTTTGAAGGAGTCGGAGAAACAGTCAATTCGCTTGGAATTCCAATGCTCCTTTCATTGAGACAGATTCCGAACACGGATTGGATCCTGGGGGCACAGCAGCCTAAGAGCGAAGCATTTGCTCCTATAAAGGAGGCTTTCACCCGTTCGGCTCTTTCTATAATATCGGTAGCCCTGATATCCGCACTGATCGGCATTATTGTCATAAGAAGAATTACGGATCCTATTTTAAAGCTCCGTGAGGCAACGCTGAAGCTTGGTGAAGCAACGCTTGATGAAAAGAGTAAGGAAATAACAACCAAAGATGAGATCGGTGATCTTTACAGAACTTTTCATGAAATATCGTTGAATTTAAACAGGACAATGTCTGGCCTGCGAACGGCAAGACGTGAATGGGAGCTTACCTTTGATTCTATTCCCGATGCTGTTTTTATTGTTGATAAAGAGAGCAAAATCAGACGTCTTAACCTTGCTGCTGCAAAGCTTATTAAAATGCAATTCACCGATATTATCGGACGGCCCTGCTACGAAGTTATACATAAAAAAAATACTCCGCTCTGCCCCCATCAGGAATTTCTTGATTTGGAACAGACGACCCGTGAAGAAATTGAAGATAAGGAAAAGGCGGCTTTTTTTGAAATAATAACAACACCGCTTACCGATGAGGATGGAAATATAGTCGGTTCAGTTCATATTGTTGCGGATATAACCGTGCGCAAAATGGCGGAAAAAGCCCTCATAGAGAGTGAACAGAAATACAGGGAGATAGTTGAAAACTCTATGGACATGATACTTACCTGCGATCTTAAAGGTACCTATACATCCTGCAACAGAGCGATGGAAGAGATTACAGGTTATTCACGGGATGAAATTATCGGCACAAACTATAAGGCGGTTTTTGATAAAGAGAGAGCCCAAGAAATTTACAAAACATTAAATAAATTGTATGAGACCGAGATTCCGTTAAAAGAGAGCACCTATGAAATTATAACCAAAGACAAACGGAAGTTGACGATTAAAGGGAACATGTCCCTTATAATAAAAAACGGTGAAAAAAAAGGCTTTCTGGGCATACTGCGAGATGTTACGGAACAGCAGAAGCTTGAATTCCAGATGATACGCGCTGAAAAACTGGAAGCTCTTGGTACGCTTGCTGGTGGAATAGCGCATGATTTTAATAATATTTTGACTGCCATAATGGGATACTTAAATCTTGCAAAGCTTTATCCGGAAGACTCTGAAACAATTGAGAATTATATTTCTAAAGCTGAGACAGCAGTACTTGGCGCAACCGGCCTTACAAGACAGCTTCTTACTTTTTCACGGGGCGGAGAACCTTTCAGAGAGACAGTTTCCATACAGCCTGTAATTGAAGAAGCGGCAAGCATGGCCCTCGGCAAATCGAGCAGTTCAACCTATGATGCTTATTATGAAGAAAACTTGAAACCGGTTAATGCAGACCGCGGGCAGATTCTGCAGGTTTTGACAAATCTTTTAATAAATGCACGGCAGGCTATGCCGGGCGGAGGCACGATTGCTGTTACCGTGAAAAACAGGATTATAAACAGCAGGAACAGCATAGGGTCTCTTCCGGAAGGCGAGTATGTGTCGGTTTCAGTAGGGGATGAAGGGGTCGGAATACCACAAAATAATTTACAGAAAATATTTGATCCGTTTTACACAACGAAACAGGATGGAAGCGGACTTGGTCTTGCG
>JAHJRK010000059.1 GCA_018830925.1 Pseudomonadota bacterium | reverse complement strand
TCGCTGATAGGATAATGCAATTTTCTGTGGCCATCTGGTCCATCACTACCTCCTTTCCTTTAAATCAATAGGAAATACAGATAGATAATGAACCTAAGACGCTTAAGTTGCAATCACCTTTTTGTTACGTATAGCACCTACTACTACACGAATTTCGGTTCAGCCTTGAGGTGAGAAATACCGTTTGAAATCATGCTCCTTCAAGCTGAAAACCTTTTTCCCGGAATAATCTTAAACATGCATCGGCAACGGTGTTGTCATAAAAGATTCCTCTGTTCTTCTCGATTTCATTCAGGGCTGCATCAATCCCCAGACCAGCACGATAGGGCCTGTGTGAGGCCATAGCTTCCACCACATCGGCAACGCTAAGAATGCGGGCCTCAATGAGAATTTCATCTCCTTTCAGATTTCTTGGATAGCCTGAACCATCCATCCGTTCATGGTGCTGGTAAACGATCTCTGCAAGGGGCCAGGGGGATTCCACGTCTTTCAGCATCTCGTATCCTTTTCGGGCATGTTCTTTAATCAGGAAAAACTCGATATCAGACAGTTTGCCTGGTTTTGACAATATTTCAGCAGGTATGGATAACTTCCCAATGTCATGGATGGGACCAGCCATGCGGATGGCTTCGATTATATCCTGCGAAAGTCCCATCTCCAGTGCAATGGCCCTGGCAAGATCTGCCGACCGCTTCTGATGACCGGATGTGTAAGGATCTCTTGTCTCAATAGCCGATACCATGACTTGGATGGTCGTACGAAAAGACTTCCTGAGACTTTCGAGAGTATCTTGAAGTTTTTTATACGCCTGTTTTCGTTCGGTAATATCCCTTGCGATCCCGACGATTGCCAGACTAAACGACATCTTCATCAAACTCATTGTAATTTCGACTGGGATGACGGAACCGTCTTTGTGCATATGGTAGCTCTAGAATGTGAATGACTCACCCCCAAGAATTTTACCCCATAACTCATTCTTTCCTGTGCGGATACTCTCAGGATCAATGTCCGCAATGGACTTGGACAGCAATTCCTCCCGGGAATAGCCTAAGCTCTGACATGCCTTCCGGTTAACATCCAGAATCCAGCCAGTCTCATCGTGCAGAAAGATCGTATCGGCAGCCTGTTCCATTTATGGCACGATACCGTTCCTCGCTCTCTTTCAGAGTTTTCTCCCCTCGCTTGATAATGACAATGCTGTTTAATATGATTAAGGCCATCGACCCTGCAAAGGAAAAAATAACGGCATAGATGATGATCGCCATCTTCAACTCTTTGTTCTTCTCAATGAAAGCAAATACAGTAGGCTGCGTGACCACAACACCCCATCCGTATGAAGATACCGGTTCGTAAGAAGCCACCCGTTCTTCCTTTTCGATAGGGTTATAATTTACTTCACAACCTCTGATTCCTTTCAGAACTTTCGTGACGATGCCAACAGAAGAAAAATCTGTCACGGTTCGCTCTTTTATGTATTTGGGGTGATACACAAGGCCTCCGTATTGGTCGACGATATAGATGATACTGCCGGGCCCATAATTTATTTTGTCGATCCAGCGATGGAACAGATCCAATGTTATCTGGAACTGTAAGACGCCAACCACCTTTTGCCCTTTCCCGGCTGCCAAGGAGTCTGTCTTTGTCTTGGTAGGCATGGTTTTGATAGGAACAGCTACCGTTACCACCGGTATCTTGGGTTCGGCGCCCCTGATGTAGACTCTTGAAATGTAAGGTTTCCAACTGCGCTTAACGCCGATATACCAGTCTCTATCGGCCCTGCTCTGGCCAACGACACTCGGCGTGGCGACCGGCATATCTGCTTTAATCACTCCTTGGGAGTCATGTAATACGAGACGTTCGAAGTAGGGGAAGG
Organism: Pseudomonadota bacterium; assembly: GCA_018830925.1. Lineage (GTDB taxonomy): Bacteria > Desulfobacterota > Desulfobacteria > Desulfobacterales > RPRI01 > RPRI01. The sequence continues at coordinate 2,651 of JAHJRK010000059.1, read as the reverse complement.
ATTCCATAGACTGGGTTATTAAGTTCAGGGCACTTTTCCAGTCCCCCTTTTCGATATATTCAACAACCCCACGTCTTGTCGTATAAGAAATGCCTAAATTTACGAGGTTATCAAGGTTCTCTTCGACAGTGGCAGCCGCAAGAACAGACAGAGCTCGCCTATTCGCAAGTATCAAATTCGTATTTTCTTATCCAGGTTATAATAATCGATCGTTGACAATATGATAACAGGAGAGACAAAGAGGAAGAAAAACAGGGTACGGTAAGCAAGGGAATGCTTTGTACCAATCAATAGGTTGTAAATGATCGTGATGATCTTGCGCATATTAGCCAGCCTCAATTAAGTTGAGAAGATAAATTCTGCTCATGCACAGGCTAATTCTCATCCTTTTGCCACCTTAATTTCCCAAAATGGCGCATCATAACACCGGGTATCCGTTAGCCCAATCCCCATGCAAAACGGCGATTCCATATTATGCCAGTGCAGAAATGACAATATTAATAACGAAATGAAGTCCAGTATGTTTGCCTACGTTGACAATCTATAGCTTTCAGGAAGGATGATAGCCCCCTCCGAAGCAGAAAATCAGCTGTCCTGCTCTTACATCTTTCAACCAGATTTTCAATAGTGCTGATCTATTTAAATCTCAATACATCCGAGCAGTTGTGCACCTACGAGTCCATAATTTTCGTTTTGGTATTATAGTAAATATTACCATTTGAACTATGCTTGAAACTATGACCCACAACAAACCCTGTCTTTCCCATTCATTTTTCCTTGGTACATGAACTGGTCAACCCGGTGAACGAAGGCCTTCACATCTTCCTGCGGTTTGTATTGCGCCAGTCCGATGCTCAATGTCATGTGGACCTTTTTACCCGACTCCGGGATAAAAATCTCTTTCTTGAATTCCATTCTGATTCTTTCTGCTATAAAAGTGCCATCCGCGCTTGTTGTCATCGGCAGGAGGATGGTGAATTCTTCGCCACCATAACGATAGGCGGAATCTGTCTGGCGTAGCCATCTCTTGACCACCTGACCGAGTCGGAATAAAACTTGGTCTCCATCGACATGGCCGTAGGCATCGTTGAACCGTTTGAAATCGTCGAGATCCAGAAGTAAAAGAGTTAAAGGCTGTCCATAGCGGTTTACTCGATCAATCTCCATCCTCAACTGCTGATGAAAATACCTGGAATTGTAAAGTTGGGTTAAATCATCGATAATACTGAGTTCCCGGTATTTTTTTTCGCTCTCGCGCAGGGCCTCCTCCATTTGCTTGCGCTCGGTAATGTCGATGGCGTGGGTCAGGTTCAATATCACTTTTCCCGTTTCATCCCGCACCGGATTCGCCTTAGCTATGAAATAAAGGGTTCTGTCGGACAGCGGCACGACAACTTCCACCGACTGACTTTCACCAGTCTCGAAGACCTTGCTGCTTGTAACCTGACGGTGATCTGCATGCTCCTTAGGATATATATCCCAGAATGTTTTTCCCAGAAAATAGTCGGGCGTCTTGCCGAAAGTCGAGGCGAATATCTGGTTAACGAATTTATATTCCCCGTTTTCATTGACGCAAAACATGACGTCGCTCGAATGTTCTATGAGCGATCGATACTTTAATTCGCTGTCTTTATAGGCTTCTTTCAGCTGCGTGCGTTCTGATTCAGCTTGTTCCAGTTCGCTGATTCGCTGCTTTAATAAGGCATTCTCTTCGAGGAGTTCTTGCTTTGTTTTGGGTTGATCTTGCATCTGATGCCTCTCTATAATGACAAGTATTGCTGTCTGAATAGAAAAGACGGATTATATTTATAAGAGTCTTATTTAATATTTAGAATCTATCTGATACCTGTTAAGATGTCAAATTGAAAGTGGCCACCAGGTACCGATTGCCCATTGAAATCAAGCAGTTTCTTGGAGGTTACCAATTTGTGTAGTACAGGAAGGATTCTTCAACCGAATGAACCATAAAACTTATAGATCAGATGCGACAGGTTCTGATATAATATCATTACGCGATGAATACCGAAAATATCTACTGTGAGCGAAATATTTTATTGTGGGATTTGTGTGGGACTTTTTTCGAAAATTTGCCAAAATGAGCAAAATGAAGACAAAATATGAAAATTGCATTTATAATTATATCAACTAAATATCAAGATTTAAGGAGGTTAGGAAGCTCGGTTTTAGCCCCTCTTAATCAGTAGGTTGTTGGTTCGATTCCAACACGGCCCACCAGGAAATTCAAGGGGTTAGCCAAGTGATGGTTAACCCCTTTTTCTTTGTTGCTACCCTCAAAGAACGTTTTCGTGACCTCGGATGAGTTTTTCAACATTCCTGATTGCTTATTGATGTCATCTACGACTACCCAGCCTCAGATTCAGATAAGGAATCGAAGTGAGGATTACCATTTGTCATGTAAAGGATACGACCGTCTTGACGGCACGGTTTGCTGATTTGCGCATGTTGACTTCGATCATCTCCTGATACCTCGAGAGCGGAAACTTGTGCGTTACCATCTCGTGGAGGTGTACCCGCCCCGCGGCGGCAAACCGGAGGGCCGTCTCGAAGACATGTTCGCGCCGGCCATCGACGAGATTGACCCCGTGCGCATAGACCCCCTTGATCGTCTGGAGCTTCAGCCACAGCGGCGT
>JAHJRK010000416.1 GCA_018830925.1 Pseudomonadota bacterium | reverse complement strand
GATGTGGGAGCCCGCTCAGCAACTCTTTCCATTATGGTCGGCGGCGACCAGAAGGTTGTCGAAGCATTAATGCCGCTTCTTGAGATAATGGGGAAAAAAATCGTTCATCAGGGCCCTGCGGGATCGGGGCAACATACCAAAATGTGCAACCAGATAGTCATTGCCGGCACCATGATAGGTATATGCGAAAGCCTTCTTTACGGGTATAAAGCCGGGCTCGATTTAAAAACCATGCTTTCCGCCATATCGGGTGGCGCTGCTGCATGCTGGTCGCTCGATAATCTCGCCCCACGGATATTGAACAGAAATTTCGATCCCGGCTTTTTCGTTGAACATTTCGTAAAAGACATGGGAATCGCCCTTGATGAGGCAAAAAGGATGAAGATTGTGCTCCCGGGACTTTCCCTGGTACATCAATTGTACCTGTCGGTGATTGCAAACGGTGGCGCGAAAAGGGGTACCCAGGCCCTCATGCTCGCCCTTGAACAGATGAGCAACACAACTGTAAGACCCGGCAGACAGAATTAGGAAAAGCTGCTGATTTTAAATGGTATTATTGATAGATGTATTTCTTTCATTATTTTCGGAAATAATGTATTATGGTTCTTAATAGCGACCTATATGGAGGTTAGCAATGAATTATAATATCGAATACGAACGTGAAGAAGATGGCCGGTGGATTGCCGAAGTAGCTGAGTTGCATGGAGTTATGGCTTACGGAGCAACTGCCGATGAAGCAATGGCGAAAGTTGAGGTTCTTGCTTTACGTGTTCTGGCAGAACGCCTTGAAATGGCAGAGTGTGGTCCGATGCCAATCAGCATTGCATTTGCGGCCGTATGACCCAGTGGCGATCTGTCAAAGCCAAAAAGTTACTTTCGGCACTTATTTCTATCGGATGGACAATCAAGCGTCAGTCCGGCTCACACCGTACATTATCTCGTCCGGAATACCAGGATTTTGTATTTGCCTTTCATGATGGAGAAGAAATTGGACCCCGCATGCTTACCAGAATAGCGAAGCATACTGGTTTGACGCCAAATGATTTATAATGTTACCCTGACAACTTCCTGAAGTCCACAGATTACCAACATTGATAAATATGCTTCATTTCAAACCGAAATCATGGATGTTATTTTTTCACTTGGATAAAATTGGCTGTTTCCAAAATTCACCCCGCGTTGAACTTCAATCCTTCTTTCCGTATTTCCTGATAATTTATTTTGACAATTTATGAAGTTATGATATTCAAATCAGGACTTTTCTGATCATTTGATGTAATTCCTGCGATATTCTTAAAATGAGGCTTTGCGAATGAAGAAGGCAATTAAGGCTCTTTTTCCGTTACGCCTAATGCTTATTGCTATCTACCTCGTCTCGTTAATTAACTTAACTTACTGAAATGGACAGCTTTATATATCTCTTCGAAAATATTGAATGCAATTTTAAGTTGGAAGAAAACCCGTATGAAAAAACACATCTATAGCAGCCGCGATCCGTCCCTTTGGATCACATGCGGTCTGATACTGATGGTTCTGGCTGTATATGGGTATTCAATCGGTTTTGATTTTGTTCACTTTGACGACAATGTCTATGTGAGCGAAAACCCAAATGTGCAAAAGGGTTTGACAAGGGAAAGCGTGGAGTGGGCGTTCACCACGGCCTATGCCAACTTCTGGCACCCCCTGACCTGGCTTTCCCTGATGCTGGACCGGCAACTCTGGGGGCCTGGACCCTTTGGACATCATTTCTTCTCCATGATTTTTCATGCGATCAACGCCGTGTTGCTCTTCTGGTCTCTTCGCGCAATGACGAAAGACTGTTGGAAAAGTGCCCTGGTGAGCGCTTTCTTTGCCGTTCATCCCCTTCACGTGGAATCAGTGGTTTGGATTGCCCAGCGGAAAGATGTGCTGAGCGGCTTTTTCTGGATTTTCACTCTTTGGAGTTACACCCGGTATGTGAAACGATCCGGCGTTTATGCCTACATCATGGTGGTTTTCCTGTTCATACTGGGACTTATGGCAAAACCGATGGGGGTCACCCTTCCCTTTGTGTTGCTGCTTCTGGACCATTGGCCCCTCAAACGGCATGAACCTTTTCGAAAGCTTTTTCTTGAAAAAACCCCTTTGCTGCTCATTTCCGCGGTGGCCTGTGTGGTGGCCTTTATGGCCCAGAAAGCCGGCGGAGCCATTGTTTCGGTTGAAGACCTTTCCTTTTTAGCCCGTTTCATGAATGGGCTTATCTCCTATGTCACCTATATTTGGAAAACCCTCTGCCCCTTTCATCTGGCCGTTTTCTACCCCTGGCCCGTCCATATTTCATGGTGGCAGGCTCTGGGTGCCGGGGCAATCCTGTCCGCTATAACCGTTGTAACCGCACTGAATAGAAGGACGCATCCGTATCTGGTTGTCGGCTGGTTGTGGTTTCTGGGAACCCTTGTTCCGGTCATCGGACTGGTAAAGGTAGGGGAGTTTTCCATGGCCGACCGGTACGCATACATTCCTCTGATTGGGCTTTACATCATGCTCGTCTGGGGCGGCCATGATCTGATGGTGAAATGGTTTCCAGCCGGACGCTACAGGGCTGTCTTTGTGGCAATACTCCTTTTTCTGTTCGCATGGAGAGCGGGAAATCAGACAACCTACTGGAAAGACGGCATCACTCTCTTTGAGCATGCCCTTCAAGTGACCCGTTCCAATTATGTGGCACACAACAATCTATCCGTCCTGTTTCTGGAGCGGGGGGCTCTCGACAAGGCTGAAGAGCACTTGAATCGCGCTCTGGAAATCAAACCCAGTTCCGATGAAGCACATCATAACATGGGGACTCTTCTAACCCGCCGTGGGGAGATGGATAAAGCGCTTAACCATTACTACCGTGCCATTGAGATCAACTCCGAAAACTCCGATTCCCACTACAATCTAGCGGGAATCTATGAAAGGAAGGGCCGGTTTGCCGAGGCGGCTTCCCATTACAAAAAGGTCGTCAAGATCTTGTCCCATGATTGGGAGGCGCGCCACCACCTATCCGAGTGTCTGATACAGACCGGACATGTTCGAGAGGCTCTGGAGGTTATTCAAACCACCATTCGTTTCAATCCTCATAATTCCGAGGCCCAAGAAGATCTTAAAAAACTGCTTGACGTCATGGAAGAACTGAAAAAGGAGATTCAGAGGCTGAAGAAGGAACAGGATACTGATTCTGAAAATGTGGAGCGATATGTACAGCTGGGAGATTTGCTGGAAGCCGTGGGGAGCCCGGCCGAATCGATTCTCTACTATGAGCGTGCCCTTGCCCTTGAACCGAATCATCTGGGAAGCCTTAATGGCCTGGCATTGGCGTGTGTGGAAACAAAAGCGTACGACACAGCCCTGGCCAGTCTCAAGAAACTCTCGATCCTCAGTCCCGACCAAGCGGGAATTGACTATAACATATCCTGCGTTTACGCAAAGGCCCAAAGACCGGAAGAATCGATGGAGTGGCTCAAGAGGGCCGTTCAAAAGGGATATGACAACTGGGATCGGATTCGATCGGATGAGGATCTGGACGCCATTCGAAAAAAACCCGAGTTCGAATCCCTGATGAAAACTTACTTCCCCGGCCGTGAGCCAGAAGGGTAAAGGAATGGGGAAAAGTGTTTGCAGTATTCCTTCTGAAAGGAAATATGGTTGGCATTTGACAAGAGAGATGCCATTTTTTGACAAATGAAGATGCGGTGAAGTAGAATATGATTTCTGTGATTTTGCCTACTTACAATGAATTAGAGAATATTAAGGTTATTATTCCCGAGATTTTTTCTGTTCTGAAAGGATCCTCACTGGAAGGTGAAATAATAGTTGTTGATGATAACTCACCAGATGGGACAGCAGCAGTCGCAATGGAGTTGGTGAGAGGCAACCCTCTTAAGGTGTTTGTCCGTGAAAATGAACGGGGATTAGCAACAGCTGTCATGAAAGGATTTGAGATAGCCTCAGGCGACATATATGTGGTTATGGATGCAGACCTTAGCCATCCTGTGGGGAAAATCCCGGAAATGGTGGAACCGATTTTAATAGGCAACTGTGACTTAACTGTAGGCAGCCGATATACCAGCGGTGGCGAGTGTGTGGACTGGACTTTCATGCGAAGATTTACAAGCAAATTCTCTGGGCTGCTGGCGAAGGGACTGACAAGGCTCACTGATCCTACAAGCGGATTCATGGCAATAAAAAAAGATACTCTTAACGGCATTAAATTAGATCCAGTGGGATGGAAAATCGTCCTTGAGATTATTGTTAAAACAGGGGCAAGATTCCAAGAAGTTCCGATCGTATTCTCAGATAGATTAGAAGGCCAAAGCAAGTTAGATACAAAAGTTAAGGCGCAATACATCGCACATTTGTGGAAGCTATACTGTTTCAAATATCCCGCAATTTTTCAGTTATTTAAATTCTGTATCGTTGGATCAATATCTCAATTAGGAATGAACTGGACAGAATATAGATAACGGCATATTCAACAGTACAAATAATTATCATTGATTCTCAGAGAACTATTTTGGTGTAGATAAGGTGTTAGACAGTCAAGGTTAGATCCAATATTATCAGATAAAAGTACGCATCAACCGGATGAGCCTTATTTTTACATTTTG
>JAHJRK010000415.1 GCA_018830925.1 Pseudomonadota bacterium | reverse complement strand
TTGAAACCGTTTTTCCTGTCAACGGCTTTTTCCTATGATGCTTTGCGCCGAATATTTCATCTTCCGTTATTATCGCCAACGATTCTTCCGGCCAGACAAATCCTGAAAAGATGCTTCCAAGGCAAACATGTACGCCGCCTCTGACATTATGCATCTCTGAAAATCCCTCCTTTGTTTCCATTTGTATGCCGTATGGTAAAAGCAGGGATTTGATTCTTTCAGACTGGGATCTGGTGCTGCAGATAAGCATCACAGCGCAGTGAAAACTTATTTTTTCATTGATCCATTCGGCAAGGGGGGTGAGATGGTTTTCTTTTTCAACGCTGTTCCTGAGATTCTGAATCACCTGATCGTTATTTTTGATAAAATTATGCCAGTTAACATTACAAGCTCTCATTTCATCTCCGCGATACACTTCTATCGCTCTAAAATTCAAATGCTTTTTCATACCGATTGATTCGGTTGCTTCTTCCCATGAAAGATAGGCGCTTTCTGGTTCAACACATAGTCTTCTTTGGTCGCGGGCGGAAAGATAATTTTTAGTTTCCTGCTCCTGTATTTCTATAGCCGATTTTTTAAGCTCTTCCGGTTCATCCCTTACAAAAAAGATTTTTTCAGGCAGATAATCGAAAAGAGAACCCGGCTCTGAATAGACTAGTGGAATAAGGCTTTCAATATCCGGAAGAACACCCTCTCTTTTTATTTTATCAATCAGTTCACGCACCATTGTCACCGGCATTTCAAGAGCGGCTGCCTGCTCCCGTATCCGGCCTATAATAGTGTTTAAGTCTTCATTCTTAAATATCGCTTCTTTTGCAGGGATAATAATAGCCTCGGGAACGGATTTTAAAGTTCTCTGGCTCGATGCCGAAAAAAATCTTATCGATTCCACAATATCGCCGGCAAGCTCTATTCTCAAAGGATCGGGATATAAAGGAGTAAAAACATCCAGAATGCCGCCTCTTACGCAATAATCTCCGGGCTCTTCTACTATCAAAGATCGCGTATAACCACCGGAAACCAGCTTTTCGATAAAAAGATCCCTGTCTATCTCCTCCTCCTCCATCACTAGTTCTGCAAAACCGAAAAGCTCCTGTTTCGGAATAAGTTTTCGGAGCAATGCGCCCGGTGTCGTTATTATTACCGGAGGAGCTTCACTTCCGGCAATTTTGTACAGCGTACTTATGCGGGTTGATGCGCTTTCGTTCTGATAGAAAACGGACTTAACAGGAGAGCTGTTATACTGGGGAAAAATCATTACAGGTAATTCACGTCCGTTTGAAAAAAAATTCAGATCCCTTGCAAACCGCTCCGCCTCTTTAATCGAATGAACAATTACCAGCATCGGCAGCCTGCATTTTTCATACAATCTGAATAAAATATATGCTTTTTCGGAGCCCACCAATCCAACGATGTCGGCTCCTTTTTCTCTTTCTGCGATTAGTTTGAAAAGCGAATTGAAAGAATGATTATTATCTTGATTTTGACACATAAAAGAAGTACCTATTTTTTCACAAAAACAAGCCGACGTAGCTCACACGGTAGAGCAGCTGATTCGTAATCAGCAGGTAGGCGGTTCGATACCGCCCGTCGGCTCCAGTAAATTCAAAGGGTTAGGCGGTAACAGCTTAACCCTTTTTTATTTATAAGGCCTTTTTGTCCCGCTATAGTCCCGCTTTTAGAAATAAAAAAGGCGAGTGATCTCACACTCGCCTTTGCAATATCCCTTTTCCGTGGGAATCACAATACTAACTTTTCACATACCGTCAAGACAAGCTTATAGCCTCCGGATCTGCGGCCGCCGTTTTGTTGCCAAAATATGATGTTTTCATAATCATTTCTTACTCCGTTCCAGTTTAAGCTCTATTAGTATCATGGTTTTTTTTTACAAACGCTTCGATAAGATCCTGCTGCATAAAACCGCCAAAACAATCTTCAGCAGTTGCCCGAATTAAAATTATCCCCAGGTCTTTACCAATAGTGTCGTTCATTTTCTCCAGCTGCACGGATGCGGCATCATAAAGTCTGTTAAGGATATCCGCATATTCATTAATTTCCGATCGCTCTTTCGGATCCACCAGCTCCCCCATCCGTTTAATACAATTTAAAATAGGAAAGAGGCAGTAATTGATGTATGATTCGAGTTCCCACTCAGTGGTTTCCACTTCCCGGGCCAGCGTCCCATTATCATTCAAAAAACTATAAACCTCTTTTCCGTCTTTAATTTCCTTCACATATTTTTTTTCCATCTCACCCCTCCTGGCATTGCTTTATGGTTTTGGATAGGTTGCTCTGGCATAAGATTTATGTCTTCAATTTTCCCAGGGTAACCCATAGCCTCTTGTCGATAATTCTTTTTTGAGCGCCTCGTATTGCTGTTCTCTTACGACTTCTTCATAATCATCGCTGAACTTTTCCTCATATCTTGCGAAAACCCCAGGTTTGTTTGTCTCAAATTCTGTATCAAAGTCGATTTCGGGATGGTGCTCGGCGCAAAAGGAACGTAATAGTTCTGTCGTGTTGATAATGTTACAACCGGCGACAATGAAACTTTCCTTCCTTGTGTCTCCTTCCGGAATCTCCATATCCTTCTCTACCTTTATCAATTGATTGTTCCTCGTAATTATCCATTCACCGCTCAAATCAAGACAATATCGCTGAAAATCTTTTCTGTTATTTGTCCAGCATTCAACCCGGTTCATTATTTCTTTTCTCCTTTCTGATTTATACCTATATACCCGACATGGTCCATGTCCTTTGCTCATAGTTGCGCCCTGAAACAGGTCACTCTGAACCCCTGCGACTATGCTTTCCACCGATCTTTATGGTAAGGTGTCCTTTTCTTTTTTTGCGCCTTTTTTGGCCGGCCGGTATATAGCTAAGGATCTCTCCATTCGGCAATTCAATGAAGTTATTCGGTTTTGCTGCTTTTCTGACACATGTTGAAGGGAGTTGCGCCGAAAGCGCCTGGATCTGAAGCTGAAGTCTTTGTATGATCTCCCGGTTTACCCGGATAGACTCCCTGATTGTTGTTTCAAGCTCTTTCTTCATGGCTTCCCCCTTTCTGATATGGGACAGGACACTCGGAGCGGCCCCTGTATCCGCAATCTCATGCCTTGCGTTCTTCATATTCCTTCAACATCAATCTTATTTCTCGGATCTTTTTATCAGTCTTTCTACATAACTTTTTTACTTCGGCAATTGATATTTTCCCATCGCGAAACCTCTCAAACTGCGTTTGAAGCTCGTTTATGCCGCGGACTGATTTATTTATTATTTCCCTCAACTCGGGATTTTCAATCTCTCCTGGGCCTACTTCATTCAGTCGAATCTTTTCGTTTTT
>JAHJRK010000058.1 GCA_018830925.1 Pseudomonadota bacterium | reverse complement strand
GCGATAGAAGAAATTCCGAAAGATGCCAAAGTAAGCAGCATGGAGGAAGAATTAAAAAAATTTCAGGATTCAAGGAAAGAATTAACCCAAAAGGTCGCATCGATTCAGGCGCAACAGGCTGAAAAGCAAAAAAATCTTTTCGCCGACCTCGAAAATCAGCTTAAAAAGCATCTCGATAAAAAAACGGGGCTGAAAAACTGATGGTATATATGATTACCGGAGGGTGCGGCTTTATCGGCTCTCACCTGGCCGAAGCGCTTGTATCCGGAGGAAACAGGGTCAGGATTTATGACAACCTTTCTTCCGGTTATGAAAAGAACATTTCTTCCATCAGAAATAAAGCCGAATTGATCAAAGCCGATATCCGGGATCTTTCCGCAATAACTTCGGCCATGTCCGGAGTCGACTATGTTTTTCATGGAGCCGCCCTCGTATCTGTTTTTGATTCGGTAAAGCGTCCGCGCGATAATCATGATATAAACATAACAGGAACATTAAACGTCCTCACCGCTGCACGGGATAAGGGTGTAAAAAGGGTGGTCTTTGCAAGCAGCGCGGCTGTTTACGGAAACAATCCGGAACTCCCCAAACGCGAGGACATGAAACCGGAACCCGAGTCTCCCTACGGCCTTGCCAAGGTTGCGTCTGAACATTATCTTGCCGTTTTTGCCAAACTATACGGACTCGAAACTGTCGGGCTGAGGTTTTTTAACGCATATGGCCCGCGCCAGGATCCGGATTCCTTATACTCGGGAGTCATCTCAAGGTTTGTTAAAGCCGTGCTGGACGGCAACCCTCCGGCTGTATTCGGAGACGGAAAGCAGACCAGGGATTTTGTCTTTGTGGATGATGTTGTGCAGGCCTGCATTCTTGCAATGCACTCAACAGGCATCGGAAAGGGAGATGTTTTCAACATAGGTTCCGGCTTTCAAACATCCCTGCTTGATCTGCTTAAAGTTCTTAAAGAGCTGACCGGAAAATCATTTGATATCGAATTTCATGAACCGCGCGCCGGGGATCTGAAACATTCCTATGCCGATATAACACTTGCCGGGCAAAAACTTCTGTTCTCTCCAAGGCATGATCTTCGAACAGGACTCAAAAAACTCCTCGATTATATCGTTTAGCGAGAGCTTTGAATAACGCACATTCGCCATGCCAAGATGAAAAATCAATCCGTCGAACGGGACACTTCGATTAATTACAGCCATTTCTTTTTACGGAAATACCCCAGCATGGTAACGATCATTGCAATCATCACCCCCCACACCAGCGCATATCCCCATCTCCATTTGAGCTCCGGCATGAACTCAAAATTCATGCCGTATACCCCGGCAATAAAGGTAATGGGAATAAAAATCGTTGCGATGATGGTCAGCACCTTCATCACCTCATTCATGCGGTTGCTGACGCTGGAAAGATAGATCTCCAGAAGGCCGGAAGCCAGTTCCCGATAATTTTCCAGCGTGTCCACCACCTGAATGATGTGATCATACAGATCGCGGATGTAAAACTGTGTTGTCTGCCGAATCAAACCGGTTTCACTGCGCTGCATTGCGCTGATGACTTCGCGAAGGGGCCATACCATAGCAGCGGATTGTCAAGCCCAATAAACCAAGGATGACACTTATGCAAATTTCAGAGCTTATCGATTCACTCAAATTGATGGGAGCACCAATGGCTAATCCAATTCCGATTCTATTTCGTCAAATGTATCCTCGATGCCGTACAGAAGTTTGTCAGCCTGGGCGAGATTCCAGTCGGCTATATTCTCTTGAATAATCTTTTCCGGTTTCTTTGGTTTTATGGGTGGCAAAAGATAAGGGCAAATTGAAAATGATAATCGATGTTTTCCTGGCGCCTGCATCGTAATTGCTTTTGAGAAATGAGGTATGTTGAAAAAAGTGGACACCAATGTTAAGGCAGAATTCAATACGGAGGTGTCGGGATGGAGAGAATACCATATGGGACTCAAAATCCCCCGGGCGCAAGCCCATCTCGGTTCGATTCCGACCTCCGGCACCACCTGATTTAACCTGATGAACCGGCAAAACACGTTCGGCCTGTCGTCTCCCCAAGGATTGATCTCTGAAGGAATGCCGCGCCTATGGTTGTCCGCTTGACGGTAAGGCGGCATGGGAAAAGGGTATGACATAGTACCCAGGCGATACCGTATATCGTTCCAGGAAAGACTTGAGCAGGGAATACTGCGGAAACGATGCATCCACCATGACTTCGGCGCGTCCGTCCAGGCTGCCTTCCCTGATCTCCCCTTTTACGCGGACATATATCCCCGGTCCCTCCAGGGCCAGGGAATTCACAGTGATCGTGTTCCCCAGAGTAAGCAGACCCTTCACGCTCTTAAAGAAATTCATGGGTATCGCGCTGTTTCCGGCAAAAACGCCGCTCAGCCTGGCCTCGTCGACGGAAAAAACGATTTCTCCCCGGGGCTCCTTCCACCGGAAATCGAACGCAAAGCGCCCCTCCCCGTAAATACCCGCCTGCGCAAGGATCGGCAGGCTGCCGACATCGATATGTTCGCCGTGCACCGTTGCCGTCACGCCTCCGCGCTCCCTGCCGGCGGCGCCGCGCATCCGGCCCTGCCCTACCTGGCCGCTGAAGTTGAACCGGGGACTCAGCTTCAGGAAGGAAAGCATATCCGGCGTGATATCCAGATTCTGCACAACGACGAAAGCCGGTCCCTCCCCGCGTCCCTCACCCGGAGGGGAAGCAGGCGGCTGGTTGCCGCGCGGCGTGCGTTTGTTTAAGGATGCGCGTTCGACATGGAGAGTGTAAAAGAACCCTTTTTTGAATCCCGTCAGTTCGAGGGCAATACCTGGGCCCGCCAGGGATCTCTGCAGATAGCCCGCCAGAAAGGATTCCGGCACGGCGAGAAACCACAGGCCCCACAGGAAAAGAAGCAGGATGACAAGTGCCATAGCAATTTTTTTGATAGGCAACCCTCCTGGATTATCACTTAGGAGCCGTTACAAAATAACAATTACATTTCTGACCATTTTGTTACGGATCCTTATGCCGGTCACGGCTTACGGATACTTATGCCGGTCAAGGGATTTCAATATTACAGTTATTTTATTACAACGGCTTACCCTGCGGGACGTCGGGGCGGTATGCCGGAATGGCAACCGTAATGGGTAAATCAGGACGTTGCCGCCGGGGTGAAGAGCGAAACCGTCATGGTGACGTCCAGGAGATCCGGTTTCTCAAATGATTTCCTGAGGGCTACTTTTTGAATGGATAGAAGCAGGGGGGCGTTCTCCAGTTTATAGAATATATTGACCAGCTCATTCAGGTCGACCTTCTCCATCTGAACTTCAGCGGTCTCCTCATTAAGCTGGCCCTCGATCTCCCTGCCCCCGATCCCCTTGATGGATTTCATCTTTCCTTTGACGCCCAGCAACAGGAACGCGTCGTCCAGAGCCTGGGCGATGCCGCTTGTTGTTGTCAGAAACCTCTTTTGTTCGATACTGCCGACCTGCTCTTTCAGCGATCTGTAATCGGCACTGAGAATGGAAAACTCAGCGAACCTGGTCTTGAGCCGAGAGATCTCTCTGCTCGATGCCCTCTCCCAGATAAGGGCCGGGATAATGAGGATGTAGAGGCCTAAAAGAGCTGACAGGAGGAAGACCCGGTTGCGGGGCATCCTGCCGCTTAAGGAATTCCTTATATTCGAAAAGACTTTCTTGATTTTCATCGGTATCTTCCCTTGGCGACCACAGTAAAAAAATTTTTTCCGTTTGCGGCCGGTTTCACCTCTGAAACGGACACATCCGACAGGTATTCGGATAGTCTTACCTTAGCCTGATCGATAGCCTTCATTGAAACCGCCTCCGCCTTCAATTTGATGAGACCTTTTTCAAGCTCAATCTCATTGTACGCCACGTCGCCGGACTTTTTCTCTGATAGATCCATGAGAAATTGAAGAGGATTTACACCCAGTAACAGATCGCCGTTTTTTTTCATGTCTTTGATATGAGACTTCATCTGATACAGCTCATCGGCTATCTTTTTTTCACCGGGGAAAAGGCCTGCGTAGGCGGCTCTCATCTCGCGCTTGATGACCGACACCTCCCGCCCTGTCGTGATCGTCCTGAAGAGGAGGTCTGCATGGATCACTAGGGCCAGCGCTATCCCGATGACGGCGGTTATTTTCAGATGTCTCCACATTTTTTCCGTATCCCTTGTATAGACAAAGGGACCGGTCCTGAGATTGAGGGTATAAGCGGAAAGCTCTTCCTTTGCCGCGTCAATCCGATTCGCTGCCTCCAATTTTTCCGGGTTCAGGAGCCGCCCGGTGATGCCTTCCTTTCCCGCTCCGACAACGGACCGAAGGTCCAGGGATGTGACGATCCTCGGGTCCATTTTCCGGCGGGCAAGTTTCGTCAGCAAATTGTCGAGCGTCTTTCTTTCGACGTATGCGACGAGGATTTCGGCTCTCTCCTCATCCCGTTCCAGGATAATGGCATCAAAAACCACACTCTCCGAGCCGCCGGTGATCATATTGTCCAGTTCGAAGGGGATGACTTTCTGCAATTTTCCCTTGTCGGTGAAGGGGAGTTTCAGGATTCTGAAGTTCAATACCTCTATAGGGATACTCAAATAGAATTCCCCGATATCGGCCGTTTCGGGATGAGATGCGTATTCCAGGGTTTTTTCAAACCGGTATTCCTCTCCATCTCGTGTAAACAGGTAAATTAAAACATCCCCGGTCTCCTGTCCCTCTTCTCCCCGGGACAGGAATCCCGGCAGGCCGCCGGCGCTCCGGGGGTGGATATCAATGAATCCGATTTTTTTCATTGTTTCTTAAGTCTCCTGCCAGTAGCTGATAAGTAAGCCGTCGCCTTTTACGCTTATAACACACTCGATGATCCTTTTGATCCGGTCCTCTTCAGCCACAGAGGTGATGCGGAAGTTTGAAGCCTTCACGGTAATCTTGTTCATAAGGGATTGCCCCAGAGGTCCTTCAAAACCGACAACCTTTACAATGTCACTGACCCTGTTAAACGGCTCAAGGTCCCTGTAATTTATCACCCTCTCGGCCAGGGCCTCCGTAATGTTATCATCGAGAGACATGATGACGGCCCGGGAGGCGGTGTTGATGTTGATGAGATTATTGTATACTTGTTCGATTCCGTAGACCGTCACCAAAGGCAAGAGCTTATCGTAGGCCTGGGAATCGATCCCCTTGACGAGCAGAAGTTCGTCCGCGCTATCCAGATAGTCGTTCTTCGCCCCCTCCTCCGAGTCCCTCCTTCGCGGTTCGAGATCCCGGTCTATCCGGTCGGCGACCCTGTAAGCAATGTTTTCATCGAGGTTCAGATTTTTCAACAGCCTTATAAAGGAAGCGAAGGCTGTTTCGTTCGTCGTCCCGTTGGACCAGATGAGAGAGTTTAGGTTGAATTTCCCATTTTCGTCCACCACCCTGATAACGACCTTTCCGGAGAACCCCTTGAGGATGTTTTCCACCGGCATTTCAACGCTGCCCGGATAGGTGTAAGAATAGCGGTTTTGATTTTCCGATATTATCTTTGTCGTCAGGGATATTCCCGATTTAGCGACAAAAGAAAGCTTCTGGGCCTCTCTCCAGTTGTAGAGACCGGCGTTTGTGGTATAGACACCATAAACGAACTCGACCACCACGGCCGTTATCATCGCCATTATCAACAGGGTAAGAACCAACGCCATTCCCTTTTCCGAACCCATCATATCTTTCTCCCGATCCGCGGCCTTGCTGTTTCGGAGACGGAAAAGGGCATCCTTGAATCACCCCCGTTCTCCTCGCCTCTTATGAAAATCACAAGGGTGATCCTCACCTCTTCGGGGTTGCTCTTTGCTAAACGGCTGTCCCAGGTTTTTACCCACCTGTCATTGAGTTTAACCTCCAGGGTAAAAGACGCAACGTCTTCCAGAAGGTCCATACCTTTGTCTTCGGAGGCCTGGGTGAAGGCCGTGATCATACTTTTTCTGATGATTAATCTCCCGTCCCTTTCTTCCACGGCATACTCGATCTTCGACAGCCCTTTTATCAAAGGGGATAACGACGTCACAATTATCCGGGAGGTCTGCCTTCCATAATAATCCCGGTCATCAATTTTAAAGACCGTGTAGGGCTTGTCCTCTGAATAGACGGCGGATTCAATCTCCCTCTTCAGGACATCCAGGAAAAAACGAGCCTCCTGAAGCTTCAGGAGCGATTCGTCTGCCACATCCAGCGCCCTGCGGGAGAGAAAGAAGGTACTGTAAAGCGCTATCAGCACAAGGGAAAAAATTCCGACCGCAATCAGAACCTCTAAGAGGGTAAATCCTCTTTTATTGATTCTTGCGCATGAGCTCGGACAGGCCCATGATTTCCTTCTCTTTCTTGACAATGATCCGTATCTCCTTCATCCCCGGAAAAGAGGAATCCTCGATAAATGTCTCATAAGAAACGTCGACATTCGGTTCGGGAAAATTACCCCGGCTGACTTGCGGGTTTCTTTCCATTTCGTAAATCTTTTCTTTGGCGAGGTTCGTGAGCGTTGTGACGGTTACCTGCCGTTCGGCTATCCCCAGATGATAATTCAGGGTGTAAATGAGGGTCATCAGGAGTCCCCCGACAATAGCAAGACTGATCATGACCTCAAAAAGGGTAAAACCGTTTCTATTCATGTTACCCTCTCTCCATCTCTTCCGCGCCCTTTAACTGCTCATCGCTCAATACCCTGACCCTTCCGCTCAGGGAATTAAAAGTTATGGCCGTTTTAGACTTCCCGCCCTTCAGATAGACGGTAAAACTCTCCGAGGCGCCGGTGGGACAGAAAAAAACAATTACCTCCCCGTCCGAGACGCTGCCCCTGGACTGCAGGTGGAGCCCGGAGAGGTTTGTAAGCTTTTCTGTTTTTTCTCCATCCGGTCCCTTGTAACTCAACGTTTTCTGCCCGAAATTGACTTTTATCGTAAAGGTTTCTTTTGTCGTCAGGGCGCTGTCGTTCATGTATCTCAGTATGGAGGCGACTTTTCTTGCTTCGGATTTCAGCTTTCCCTCATCCATGACGGTGAAATAGGGAAAGGAAAAAGCCAGCATCAGGGAAACAATAAAGATCACGACGATCAGCTCTAAGAGGGTAAACCCATTATTGCAGATCCCAGTTTTCGACATCCGCATCTTTGCCTTCTCCGCCTTCTTTGCCGTCATTGCCATAGCTTATGATATCGAAATCTCCGTTCAGCCCCGGCGAGACATAGAAATAGGGGTTCCCCCAGGGGTCGGGGGATATCTTTTTCTCTTCCCAATAACCACCCTCTTTATACTTCTGCGGTATCCGGCCCGTGGCCGGTTTTTCAATAAGGGCGTCAAGCCCCTGCTGAGTGTCCGGGTAAAAGCCGTTATCCATCTTGAAGAGTTTCAGGGCGGTCTCGAAGTTTCTGATCTGAATCTTGGCTCCTGTTATCCTCGCGTCATCGGTTCTGCCGATAATTCTCGGCGCGACAATGGAGACCAAAAGGCTCAGAATAAAGACCACGATCATGATCTCAAGGAGGGTAAAGCCCCTGTCGGAGTTCTGTCCGGCGATCTTTTTAAATACGGGTTTTTTCTTCATATGCTGTTCACTTTATTATTTGTAACCATTCAGGCACAAAGAGACAAAGGCACATAGGCACAAAGTTGTAGGAATACGATCGGAATGCAGAACACAACCTGTCCAAATACCGCTTTGTAAACATCTTATAGGAACTTAAGCAACTCATTCTCTTCATATCTCTCGACTTTGTGCCTTTGGTGCTCTGTGCCTTTGTGCCTACCTGAGTAGTTACCATTATTTGACCAACTG
>JAHJRK010000414.1 GCA_018830925.1 Pseudomonadota bacterium | reverse complement strand
TTTCATACCACTGTTTCAGCAAAATGGCGCTTTCAGGCATATCCATCCAGATATTGATAATTTGTGAGTTTGTCTGTTTGGCTTTGAGCAGTCCCATGGAAAAATCCGTGGCGCCCGTTGGATAAATCTCAACGCCGGTAACATTCCAGCCTTTTTTAATGGCCACGTTTTTCATCGTTTCGGCAGCTCCGCGGGCATGGGAAACATCCTGGGCAATAATGAACAGGTTGTTGAATCCGTATTTTTCTTTCAGTTCGGTGAAATTGGCGAACATCTCACCCACTAAATTTACTGCCTCTCCATGTATTCTAAAGCAGTACTTGAATTTATCGTACTGTTCAGCCACCATTGCATGGTACTTGGGGGTCAACACACCGGTGGTGAGGATGGAAACTTTCTGGTATTTCGATAAAAGCGGCATGGCGGCAAGGGCTGCTTCGGAACGAACGGGGCCGCCTAAGATGAAATCGGCTTTTTTATCAAGGATCAGCTTTTCCACCGCTAAAAGGGCATCACTTACAGGAACTCCCGGCTCCAGGTCGCGTGTGTCGATAACTTCAACTGCAAAAGGGCGCATTTCACCTTTTACATTGACCCCGCCTTTGGCATTAATTTCATCAACCGCCAGCTTGAATCCTCTTTCCGCAGCCCATCCGTAAAGAAAGGCGGTCGAAAGTGGACAGCCAAGAACGATCGGTTTTGCCGCAAAGACCTGCCGGGCAGGCAGGACCATCAACACCGCGGCCAGAAGAAGCACCAACATTTTGAAATACTTGAATTTCATTTTGGATCCTCCTTTTTTGAGTACAATCGGTTTTATCCTTAAAAAAAATCAAGGGCTTTGTATTTTTTTGATGTCGTACGCCTTGATCTTCCGTTTAATCTGCGAAACAGAAATCTTCAACAATCGTGATGTTTTTTCCAGGTTCCAGTGCGTTTTTTCAAGCACCGTTTCTAGAAGCTCTTTTTCTTTGCTTTTCAGAGATTTGATTTCCATAACGCTATCTGATCCTGTTTGTGTTCAAGTCAACTGAACCGAAACAGCGAGCGCATTCCCCGCTGTTTGCGCCGGGGTTAGCGAGCGAATTAAAAATAGCCGCTATTCTCTATGGTCGAATCCGCCTCAGGCGGACCGCAGCTTACTTAGGGGAATCTTCAATTCTTGTTTGAGAACATACGGAGCAAGGAACATGCCATTTGAGGCAATCGAAGAATTATATTTGCCAACTGATTGATAATAGAAAATTTATTCCATTTAATATACTGAACACAATTCAGTTCAAAGTCTGAAGCAATAGAAAGAATTTTTCATGCAATAGAAAATATTTTTCACCTGAAAAAAGTGCACGACTTGTGCTATTTGACAGCCAGGGATCGAGGTGGTATAATGCCGTATTTTCGAATCTTACTGCGCAGGGTGGGAAGCGATATTTCGAGACGCCGGGCCACTTCGGTGCGGTTCCAGTGCAGCGTAGCAAGGGTGTGCTGGATATGTTCTTTTTCCATATGGGATAAAGAATAGGTTGAAAGACCTGTTTCCGGAATGGATTGATTCGGGGAGAGGATTCTTTCAATTTCATCCAACAGCATAACACCGCCCCGGGCTCGCACAACGGCCTCTACAAGCACGTTTTCAAGCTCCCGCACATTTCCAGCCCAGCGCTGTTTCATCAGGCAATCTAATACGCCGTCTTGCAATTTGGTGACCTCTGTCCCCAACTCCAAATTTATTTTTCTTAAAATATGATTGACCAGATCTTGAATATCCGAGAGCCGGTCTCTCAGCGGCGGCACCTGGATTGTAACCACCCGAAACCGAAAAAAAAGATCCTGCCTGAATTTCCCCTGACTTACCATGGTATAAAGGTCCCGATTGGTAGCGGCTATTATGCGGCAGCGGGATTTCAATTGATGTTGCCCCCCTACACGCATGTATTCATGACGTTGCAGAAATCCCAAAAAATTACCCTGTAGCCTTAATGGCAACTCTCCGATTTCATCTATAAACAGCGTACCGTTGCCTGCCAGTTCAAGCTTTCCTTTTTGAGTGTCTATTGCGCCGGTAAAAGCACCTCTTTCATGACCGAATAATTCGCTTCCCAAAAGCGACTCCACCACTGCTGAACAATCCAGGACGACAAAAGGCTCTCGATCATACGGGCTGTTTCTATGAATCATCCGGGCAATCAGCTCCTTGCCGGTGCCGGTTTCACCCTGAATTAGAACCGTTGCTCTGTTTTGACACAGTAACCCGATCATTTTAAAAATCTTGCGCATCTGATCGCTGCGGCCAATGATTACTTCCGGATCGGGTCTCTTTGACATCTCGTCCGAAATCGGGGTTTCGCGTTCCGCTTCGAGGGTACGCAGGGCGCGAGTGATTGCCTTTTCCACCGCATCAGCATCCAGGGGCTTATGAATATAGTCGGAAGCACCCCGTTTCATGGCCTGAATAGTGGTTTCCATATCCTGAAAAGCGGTTATCATGATGACTTTGGTGAGACATTCTTCGGTTTGGATTCGGTTGAGTAGATCCAGGCCGTTGCAGTCCGGCAGGCGAATGTCGAGAATGACTATTTCCGGCTTATGGGCGCAAAAAAGGGCAAATCCCTTTGCTCCGGTATCGGCCTTGAAGGCCTTATGTCCCTTTTCGCTTAAAAACATCTCAAGGGTTTCAAGAATCGATCGTTCATCGTCGACAATCAGTATTTTGGCCATTTCATTTACCGTATTTTAAGAAATTGTTTTTGGGGAAATACCTGCCCGGCCTTTCAGCAACTTTTCGATCCCAGTCCGTAATTCACAGAGCAAAGAACCGGGAGCATATCGATAACACACAAGGAATTTGTTTCCATGCCCCATGCGCTTTGCTCTTTGCTTAGAGCGGCAGTGACATTTTGAACGCAGCACCACCATCCCGAAGATTTTTCACTTCGATTTGTCCATCATGAGCTTCGGTAATCCGTCTGACGTTGGAAAGACCAAGGCCGGTACCCTTGGCTTTTGTTGTAAAAAAGGGCTTGAAAATGTCGCTCAGATGCTTTTCGGGCACACCACAGCCTTGGTCGGATATAACCACTTCTGCAATCCTGCCGTTTTCATCTCTGTAGTGGCTGCGAACCTTGATTTGAGCGTCCGCAGGAGATGCCTCCAACGCGTTTAATAACAGATTGATGACAGCCTGGCCAAGTTTCTCCTCATCAGTCTGAATGTCGGGCATATTCGGATCAAGCTCGATATCCAAAGCGATATTCTTTTCTTTGAATTTCATTTCCAGCAGTTCCATGGAAGAGATCAGAATGCGGTTGAGTGAATTCCGGTTAAAATTCAATTGAATCGGCTTTGCGAAATCGAGCAGTTGCTTGAGAATGTTTTCCAGTCGTTTGACCTCGCGGACGGAAATGTCGATGCGTCGCTGATCGTTGCCTTTGAGTTGGGGGCTTTTCTTCAGTATTTGAAGATTCATCTGCACTGCTGAAAGCGGGTTGCGGATTTCATGGGAAAGCGATGTCGTTATCTGGCCGATGTACGCCATACGTTCTGTTTCCCGAATCTTTTGTTCCATTCGGACCCGTTGGGTAATATCACGGCAAATACCGATGCTGGAAAGTTTGTTGTCGTAAAGAGTGATCTTGGCCAATATTTCGGTTGGATAGCTTTGCCCGTCCTTGGTTAAGCGGAGGTACTCGAAAGTCCGGGGAATACCGCGTTTCTGAAAACTCTTTTCATAGATAGCTACAAGTTTTTTACGGCTCTTGGTATCAATGAAGGTGTAGAATTTTTTTCCGATAACTTCCGGCAACGTATACCCGTGCATCAGGCAAAAAGCTGGATTTGCAAAGACCACTGCTTCTTCCCGAACCACGAAATATCCGTCGTTGATCTCTTCAACAAGGGTTTTATATTTTAGTTCAGATTCTTTCAACGCTGCCGTTCGAGTCCGCACATCTTCTTCCAGTTGCCGGTTATGTTCCAGGATCTTGGTCTGGTGCATGGACTGAAAGTAATTACTGAAGCGGTGAATCGTATAGGTCAAACAGCGATTGATTCGGGTGATGGCAGCGAAAAACTCCTCGACAGTCGTTTCGGCTGCTATGAGGGGGAAAGAAACGCTTCTAAATAGTTCGAAGGCCATCTGCACATCGGACAACTGAAATCCGGTTTTCAGACGCATTTGAGAGATTTTTTCAATGAAGCGGTCGATGTAGCTATAATCGTTACGCAGCAATACGTAGATGTTGGCGTCGTAAGCCTGCGACACGGTAGCGACAAGTTCTTTTCGGGGCCGGTCGGCATACTGAGGGCTCACCTGGGTTTTGAGCTGATCCACCCATTGTTTTATGATTATCGTCCTTTTTTTCTTAAGAAAGCCTTCTAAAGAAAAGCTCATATTATACCCATGCCCGTCTGTAATTTGGTCTAGAAAATCTTATTTGTTATAACAAGCAGCACCGCAGATGTCAAACCAAAGGCAGGAAATATCCTGTTGTCAACAGCTATGGCGGAAGCCTGGATACGTTCAGTCGGATCCTTAATCCTGAAGAGAAATTGGGGGCAACAGCTTCGTTTAGAGGATTCAATCCTCAAATCCTTTTCATTAACTGATTGGGAGAAGAACCATTTTACATAACATCCTCATTCTGGTAGAGTGCTAAATCGTTGAGCCGGAAAAGAACCATATTGCAGGGTATAAACAAGAGGGAGGGATTGCCATGGAAAACAAAACTTTTAAGGCGCTTGTTGTCGAAGAACCTGATAAAAATGTGTTCATTAGAAAGGTAAAAGATATTACCATCAACAGCCTTCCTGCCGGAGACGTAATTGTTCGGGTCAAATATTCTTCTCTTAATTATAAGGATGCGCTCTCTGCTACCGGAAATAAATCAGTAACCAGAACATACCCACACACACCCGGAGTCGATGCCGCTGGAGTAGTCGAAGAGAGCGCAGAAGGCGGTTTTGTTCCAGGAGACCAGGTTATCGTAACCAGTTATGATCTCGGGATGAATACTTCGGGAGGGTTCGGCCAGTATATCCGGGTTCCTGCAGGCTGGGTGGTAAAACTGCCTTCCGGATTGACGCTGAAGGAGAGCATGATCTTTGGGACTGCTGGTTTTACGGCAGGCATGTCGGTACACAGGTTAACCGCTTACGTCAAACCGGAACAAGGAGTGATATTGGTAACAGGGGCAACCGGGGGAGTCGGTAGTATTGCTGTCGGGATCTTATCCAGGCTAGGATATTCTGTAACAGCGGTTTCAGGAAAATCCGACGCGGAAGGACTGTTAAAGAAACTGGGAGCCGGAGAAATAATAAGCAGAAAAGAATTTACGGAAAACAGCAATCGTCCGCTCTTAAAAGTTCGCTGGGCGGGCGCAATCGACACAGTGGGCGGCGAAATACTGGCAACTGCAATCAAATCCACCGGTCCCCTTGGTGTCGTTACCTGCTGCGGAAATGTGGCTTCACCCGAATTGCCGATAAATGTGTTTCCGTTCATATTAAGAGGCGTATCCCTGATAGGAATTGACTCTCAAAATTGTCCTATGGCACTCAGGAAGGAGATCTGGACAAAACTGGCAGATATCTGGAAACCTGACATGCTTGAAGATCTATACGATGAAATATCTCTCGGGGAACTGGATAATAAAATTGCAGCAATTCTGAAAGGGCAGCTTAAAGGCAGAACTCTGGTTAATCTCGATAGGTAGAATGAAATGATATGGAGCCCGAAAACCGGTGATCAGAAAGACCGGAGATTGGAGTTGCCGAAAGTTGCCGGTATTTTTTGCCGGCAGGAGGAATCGATGGTGTCGCCCGGTTTCAATGAGAAAGTAAAGCTGAACGTTAAAGATAATTTTGACCAAAGCTGCCAAATGTACAATGCGTTTGAAGAGAAGCATCATTTTTTCGCTTCCCTTGCTCTGAAGCTGGCTGAAAGCATAAAGTTAAAGCCCAATTCCATGGTACTGGATGTGGGCTGCGGAAGCGGAATTTCGGCGCAGGTCTTGAATAAACACTTTTCATGCCGTGTACTGGGAGTTGATTTGTCCGAGAAAATGGTTGAAGCCGGCAGGTTATTGTGTGTTTCTCCCGATATCCGCCTGGTAGTCGGGGACGGGGAAAAGCTTGCCGATGTTGTGGGCGATCAGATTTTTGATTATGTTCTTTACAATGCTTCGATTTTTATTTTCCCCGATGTTGAGCAGGCGATCAGGGAGGCAGCCGGTTGCCT
>JAHJRK010000413.1 GCA_018830925.1 Pseudomonadota bacterium | reverse complement strand
GTCAAAAGCAGAGCTTGCAAAATCAGGCCGTTTCAACAAACCGGTTGTAACGGAGATCATTCCTTTTACCAAATTTTACAGAGCCGAAGATTATCATCAGGACTACTATAAGAAAAATCCCATCCGCTACAAATTCTACCGGTTAAATTCGGGCCGTGATCAGTTTTTGAAAAAAGCCTGGGCGGATTCAGGAGAAAACAACCCCGGTTCTCCGGAATCAGGGAAGTATGCCAAACCCGGAGCTGACACGCTTCGCCAAAAACTGACTCCATTGCAGTACAAAGTGACTCAGGAAGAAGGCACGGAACCGCCTTTTCATAATGAATACTGGGACAACAAGAGGCACGGCATATATGTGGATATAGTGTCGGGAGAACCTCTGTTCAGCTCGCTTGACAAGTACGACTCAGGAACCGGATGGCCGAGTTTTACAAGACCCCTCGCGCCCGAAAACATAGTGGAAAAAATTGATAAAGGCCTCTTTACGACCCGCACTGAAGTTAGAAGCAAAAACGGAGACTCTCACCTTGGGCATCTGTTTCCGGACGGGCCAAAACCGGCTGGCCTGAGATACTGCCTCAATTCGGCATCCCTGAGGTTTATCCCGAAGGAAGACCTCGAAAAGGAAGGATACGGCCGGTATCTTGAATTGTTCAAGAGCGTAAAATAAGGTTTTTTTACCGGGTTATTCCACAACCCAGATGGTGCAGTTGCGGGCGGTTCTGACGATCTTTCCGGAGATGCTTCCGAAGAGGAACTCTTCTTTGTGCGTAAGCCCTTTCCTTCCCACAACGAGCGTGCCATACTCCAGATTATCCCGCTCGGCCAGTATACACTCAGCCATTGAAGGACAATAACGAACGGTTGACCGGGTTGAAACATCTTCGGAGTCAAAGCCTGCATCAACAAGCATCCGGCGGTATTCCTCAAGCATCAGATCCGCCTTGCGCCCATAATCCTGATACCATTTCTCTTTCTCGGCTTCGGCAGGGAAGAAGTCTTCCTCCGGCTCACGTATGACATGAAGTACCGTTACTTTAAATCCTTTAACACCCCCCAGAAGGTTTGCCACGTACTGAACTGCTCTCTTGGAATTATCGGACTCATCCGCCGCAATCAGTATGTTTCTGTTGATATCATGTTTCATTTCACATTCCTCCTTGCCTCCCGGAAAAAATCTGATCTGAATTCTCTCAGGTCATCAAGCAACTGTATGGTGTTATCGTAAAATATGTTCGCGCCCCTTGAAAAATGCATCAGTATCCGGTTGAGGCTTTCAGGAATATGGGGATATATTTTTTTAAGGTTGGCGACCCGGTTGTTGAATACAATATTCATATCTTCATCACTCAATTGCGAGACTGCCGAAACATTTGCCTTTTTAATGTCGGCAATCAGGACATCTCCCCTTCCGACCAGATACATGAAGACGTTGCCCAGACCGAACATGTCATAACCGTACATATTTTCCCTGTGACGGAAGTTGTAGTCAAAATCGATCCAGCGGCACCGGCCGGTATCCCGGTCTGCCAGGATGTGATCTCTGCGGACATCTCCGTGCTTTTCCCCGTGCTCGTGCAGAAAACGGATGGCTTCCACGCATTCTATAAAGTTTTCCAGAATCTCCGGAAAATGCCGGTAAAAATAGGTTTCATGATCCATCCCGGATGCCGTATCCCTGACATGATCGGCAAGTGTTTTACCGTAGATTAAATCGATGATCCGTACGATGTTGCCCTTATCGTCCGGAACTGAAAAGCCGTGCATAAAATTGGCATGATCTCCGACCAGATTAAGAATACGCGCCTCTTTGCGGGGGCTCCTGAAGCACTCGAACTCAATGCCGCCGACCCGGGCTAAAAATTTCTCGTAAAAGACCAGTTTGATGACCTTCGTTTTCCCGGTCTTTAAGTCAATGGCGCGCTTTACCCAGAATTTAACCTCATCATCGAGACCAAAACGTCCCTCTTTCGCGTTATGGCGTACCAGATACGGCACATTGTTTAAGATGACGATATCTCCGTATTCGATACGGTAAAAATCACCGGTATCCGTGAAAATATTGAACCTATGGCCGGGCCTTTGAGAAGTCAGCCATGGAAGGGCAAGTTGATGAAGCAATTCCTGGGAAAAATCCTCACTCATGCAAGCATTCCAGTATTTTGGGCGGAACGCATCTGTAAGATGCATAACGCGATTAAGAGGCTGATTGTCAACCTTTTTTCACCGCTTTTCTGAACCTGACCGGGTTCGTGAACAATTCCCCTTTATTCTTATTCTTCAGGAAGGCTGTCTTGAGTTTATTTCTGTCTTTTATGTTTTTGTCCACGAGATCCGTGTTCAGCGTTTTTATCTCAAGCTCGCCGTTTACAAACTGATACGAAACCACCTGGTACTTTTTTTCTCCTGTTTTGATGTCACCATTCGAATCGCCTATCAGTCTGATCTGGACACATGAGATCCCTCCGATTCTGATCGGATATCCCTTGAAGTAAAATCCTTCGTCTCCAGTCGGATAATGAACAATATATTCGGTATCTGTGTATTTCAGAACCATCAATCTTTCTTCGGAGTCCGAAACTCTGTTTTTGGGATCTGAAACTCTGTCTTTTTCCGGAACAGCCTCCCAAAGCCCGAGCACCGCTTTGTCGACTGGAATTTTGTGCTCATCCGTGAGAGAAGTTTCATACTCACATCCCGCAAACAGAAAGAAAAGAGCAATCATAAAAAATAATTTAAGTTTCATCCGTTATTCCTCCTTTGGCTTGAGAAGCCGGCAACCTCCCCTATCCTTCAAGAACAAGAGGAGCTTTCCCCGCACGCTGTCTTGCCCAGTTGATGGATTGAAGCACATGATGGCGGGAGACAAACCACCTCTCGAACTTGTACTTGCCGGGAAAATTTATAAGCATTATCCCGGCCACGATCGTCAGAATACCCTGACCCGGCAACACCAGCATAAGAATCCCGGCCGCAATCAAAATGTAACCGAGCAGGTTTTTTGCCAGCAACAGCATCCACCTTACCACCGCATGCCGGTCAGCCCAAAGCGCACCGGTACGACTTCCATGCGCGAAATAGTCGGAAGGAATTTTAACCACAAGTAAAGGCACAGCTGCCAGAGTTGAAACAAAGGTAATGACTGATACCGCAACCAGCCACCATAAAATAACTTCGTGACTTTGAATCCACTGGAACATATTTTTTACTCCGCACAGCACCTCGGATATCATAACCACCTTCCGGCATACGCAAGGTTAAAATTAATTTTTCATTGAACCGAAACAGCAGAGGAATCCCCAATGATTTCGGCGTAGAGCTTAAATTATTATCCAAATATAACGCTCTTATTACATCACTACCAAATTGAATCTCAAGCAAATAATTTTCTCAAAGCCACCAGAAATTTTTTTCACCTCTTTCAGCACACTTCCTGCGCAAGCTCCGGGATCTGTCGGTGCGGTTACCCCGGAACGTCGCCGCTGGCTGCAGTATCAAAGCATGCTATTTAAAATGTTCTGACAGTCATCCTTGACAAAAGTATCATCTGCTGCATTATTAAATCAGCAACTGCCATGGAGACTTCAATAATGACCGGTAATAATCGAGATTCATGATAAATATGAGAGTTAAAAGGAAACGCTGTGTCTCTCCGTGAAACTATAACATACAGGAAATCCCGTATATCCGGCTTTCTTGCCATACAGCGCAACACTGCCGGCGTGCTCGGCATGGTTGTCCTTGTCGGCATGGGCGAGCGGATGGCTGAAAGATTTCTGCCCATCTACATAATGGCCCTGGGTGGCGGAGCGATAGCTATCGGCCTGCTCAATGCCATGGATAACCTTCTTTCGGCGCTCTATTCTTTTCCCGGCGGTTATCTCTCCGACCGGATAGGCATCAAAAAATCTCTCCTGATTTTCAACATGGTGGCAATGGCAGGCTTTGCCATGGTGATCCTGATTCCAGCATGGCAGGCTGTTCTGGCCGGAGCGGTGCTCTTCATCTCCTGGTCGGCCATATCTCTGCCCGCTACAATGAGCCTTATATACAGGGTATTGCCACAGAATAAACGCACCATGGGCGTCAGCATGCATTCCCTGGTACGCCGTATTCCCATGGCCCTAGGTCCGATTCTCGGCGGCATTTTTATCAGTGTATGGGGTGAACGTAACGGAGTGCGCCTGGCGTTCGTGGCAGCCCTCGCCATGTCGGCTGTCGCGCTGGTATTACAGCAAAGATTCATCGAGAACGACCGGCCGAGTGAACTGTCCTCACCAGATGCGTGTGGCCTGGTTCCTGAAAAAAACCCGCTGAAGTTACTTCGCCTGATGAGCCCGGCCATGAAAAATCTCCTGGCCACTGATATTTTGATCAGATTCTGTGAACAGATCCCGTACGCATTTGTGGTAGTCTGGTGCATGAAGACCATTGCCGCACCTGTATCGGCCATTCAGTTCGGTCTGCTCACCGGCATCGAGATGGTCACGGCGGTGCTGGTCTATATCCCGGTTGCATATATGGCT
>JAHJRK010000412.1 GCA_018830925.1 Pseudomonadota bacterium | reverse complement strand
GGAGAGATCAATACCGAGAAATTCATAAATGCGCTTGAAGGGATGAGTATCGGAAGCCCGATAGGAGAGCTTACAGTGCGTGCCTTCGACCACCAGGTAATGTTTCCGATGTTCATGGGGACTACAAAGAAGATGGAAGGTTATGATTATCTTATAGCAACTGACATCGTGACGATTCCGGGAAAGGATGTAATGCCGAGCATTGAAGAAATCAAGAAGGCCAGAGGAGTAAAATAGGTATTTATTAATGGATTTTGCTTCAAACATTACGATCTCAGCCCTCTTTCAGCAGACTCTTGTGGGCCTCAGCAGGACCACGATACTCTTCATTGTGGCATCCGGTTTAAGCCTTATTTTAGGAGTATTGAGGATTCCTAATGTGGCCCACGGTTCCCTTTACATGATCGGCGCTTTTATCATGTACTCGGTCAATCTTTTTTTCGGCGGGGGGCAGGCAGGATTCTGGATGGCTGTTCTCCTGTCCCCTCTGGCTGTAGCCCTGATAAGCCTGGTCGTAGAGCGGGGGCTTTTTCAGTATCTTTATGAGAGGGAGCATCTCATGCTCCTTCTCTTCACTTTTTCAATAACGCTTGTTTTCGGCGATCTCGTCAAGATGGTGTGGGGTTCGGATTACAGATGCGTTGATCTTCCGGCCGCATTCCAGGGTTTCTATACTATTCTCGGCTTTCCGTTTCCGCGTTATAATTTCTTTCTTATAATAACCGGCCCGGTTGTCGCTTTTGGCTTATGGTTTCTGACGAACATGACAAGAATAGGCAAAATAGCGAGAGCTGCCGCAGTAGACCGTGAGATGGTCGGAGCCGTCGGAATAAATGTCAGCCTGGTGTTTGCCGCGGTTTTTGTCATAGGTTGTTTCCTTGCCGGCCTTGGAGGAGCTCTTGTTGCGCCCACCCAGAACATAAGGCAGGGGATGGATCATGCGATCATAATAGAGGCTTTTCTTATAGTCATCATGGGGGGCCTGGGGAACATATGGGGAGCATTGCTCGGTGCCCTTATATTCGGCCTGACCGATTCGATAGGAATCCTTGTATGGCCCCAATTTGCCATAGTGTTTCCTTATGTGGTTGTTGTGATAGTGCTGCTTTTTTGCCCTAAAGGTCTTCTTAAATCAACATGGTAAAGGAAATCGATTTTGTCTGAAAGATCCGCATGGAAAGCTTTAGCGCCGTGGCTTGCGGTTTTCGTGCTCCTTCTTCTTGCACCCCGGTTTCTGCCCAGATTTCAGATCTACCTTACAGGACTGATACTAACGACGGGCCTGCTTGCCGTAAGCCTCAATCTTGTTCTCGGTCTTGGCGGCATGTACCAGTTTCATCATGCCGTATTTTACGGAATCGGGGCATATACCGTGGCTCTTGTAATAACTAAAACCGCCCTTTCCCCGTGGATAGGCTTTCTTCTGGCGCCTGTCGTCTCGGCGCTCTTCAGCCTTGCAATAGGACTTATTTGTGTCCGGCTTTCCAAGCTTTATTTCGGAATGCTTCAGATATCCCTCGGTTCCCTTGTCTGGGCTGTTGTTTTCAGGTGGTATTCATTCACCGGCGGGGATGATGGGATTCACGGTATACCTGTTCCCGATATTATTTCTTCAACGGACGGAGCATATTATTTTTCTCTGATATTAACCGCGATTTGCCTTATAGTAATGCAAAGAATTGTGAATTCACCTTTTGGAAGATCATTTCAGGCCGTCCGTGATAACCCGGTAAGGTCCGAAGCTGTGGGTATCAACGTAAAACGCGTGCAGCTTACCGGAATGGTCATATCGGGAGCTTTTGCCGGAATTGCGGGATCAATGTTTGTGGTGATAGAGGGGAGCGTATTTCCTGAACTGATGTTCTGGACACTTTCTCTCGAGATAATAATCATGTGCCTGCTCGGAGGCTGGTTTACATTTTTAGGGCCCATGCTTGGAGCTGCCATAATAGTTCTTCTCAGGACGGTTGTCGGAATATACACCGAATACTGGACGTTAGTCCTCGGAATCGTACTGATGCTGCTGATTCTTTTTCTGCCCCAGGGTGTCCTCGGATATTTTCTGGAAATATTTAAAAGAGGCGGCATGAAAGCTGTTCAGGAGAGGAAATAATGCTTCTTGTCGAGAATCTGCAGAAATCATTTGACGGCTTCATAGCTGTGAGCGATGCGCGGCTTGAGGTGGAAAAGGGAGAGGTGGTTGCCGTTATCGGCCCGAATGGCGCAGGGAAGACCACTCTCTTCAATCTAATAACTGGGCAGCTCAGGGCGGACAGCGGAAGGCTTCTGTTTAAAGGTGAAAACATATCGGGGATGCCTCCCTATGGAATTTGCAGGAAAGGGATAAGCAGATCCTTTCAGGTAGTAAATATTTTTGCAAGGCTGACCGTCTTTGAAAATGTCAGGGTTTCCGTAATATCTCACAATAAAAGGACCTTTAACCTCTTTTCAAGGGCAGAAAGTATTGCAGTTTCTGAAACGGAAGAGATATTAAAAAGTCTCGGATTTTCGGAAAAGTCGGACAGAATAAGCGGATCTCTTTCACACGGTGACCAGAAAGTGCTTGAAATGGCCATTGCCCTGGGTAACAGGCCGGAACTCCTTATCCTGGACGAACCTACGGCTGGAATGTCGCCGGAAGAGACCCGGGATACGCTTGAACTGATGAAACTTCTCTCCCGCGAGCGCGGAATCACTATACTTTTCTGCGAGCATGACATGGAGCTTGTCTTTTCGATTTCAAACAGGATAATGGTCATGCAGCACGGGAGAACGATTATACAGGGCAAGCCTGACGTTGTGCGAAACGACACTCATGTTCAGGAAGCCTACCTGGGGGGCGCGGATGAAAGGTTCTGATACGATGCTTGAGGTCGAAGAGATAGATACCTTTTATGGCATGAGCCATATCCTGTTCGGGGTTTCTCTGACGGTCGCAAAAGGCGAAATTGTCTGCCTGCTTGGAAGAAACGGAGCAGGAAAAAGCACGACCATGAAAAGTATAATGGGTCTTACTCCTCCTTCGAAAGGGATTGTGCGGTTCATGGGTGAAACGGTTACAGGCGCAAAGCCTTATATCCATGCGAGGAAGGGAATGGGTTATGTTCCGGACGACAGGCGGGTTTTCGCCGATCTCACGGTGGACGAAAATCTTGAGATAGCGGAAAACAGAACAAAGAAAGGGGCGAGGTGGAACAGGGATAGAGTTTACGAGTTTTTCCCTCCCCTGAAAGAT